>JANYFQ010000689.1 GCA_025362615.1 Hymenobacter sp.
GTTGGTGAGCGAGGGGGCCACGCAGTTCACGCGGATGCCCACGGCGGCATACTCGGCGGCCAGGGCGCGGGTGAGGCCCTCCACCGCCGCCTTGGCCGTGGCAATGCTGGCGTGAAAGCTCATGCCCGTGTCGGCTGCCACAGTGCTGAACAGCACCACCGAAGCCCCGCCTTCAGCCTTTTTGAGGCGCTTCATGCAGGCTTGCAGCACCCGCACCGCGCCCAGTACATTGAGGTTGAAATCGGCCGTAAAATCCTCGGCCGGAATGCGCTCGAAGGGCCGCAGCTTGATGCTGCCGGGGCAGTACACGAGGCCGTGCAGCGTGTCGGGCAGGCCGTCGAGGGCGGTGCCCACGGGCTGGGTGGCATCGTAAACGATGTGCGTGGTACCCAGCGCTTCCAGCTCGGGCGGGAGGCTGCGCGAAGCGGTGTAGAGGCGGGCACCGAGGCCGTGGAGCAGCGTGGCCGTGGCCAGGCCAATGCCCGACGAAGCGCCGACGAGCAGGATGTTTTTGTCCGAAAAATTCATGCGGGATGGGGCAAATTGGCAGTTGCCTCACAAACTTACGGACTTGCGCGAAGGTTTGCGCCGGTAGTTCAGAAAGACGGTTTCAGGTCGAATGCGCCCTCGGTGAGCGCGGCGGCCGGAGCGCCGTTCTGGGCCGCAAAATGCAACACAAACGTGCCGCTGACTTGCCTCTTCACGGAGTCCCACTGGGTGATGATGACTTCGGCAGGCTGCTGACTGTCCAGTAGTTGTGGCGGAACGAGCGTGGTGAAGCCGTTGCTGTTGTCGCGCATCAGCCGCCGAAAGGTTGTGCGGGCCGCATCGGGCCGGTAGCGGCCCAGCCCCCGAAACCGGGGCAATGCCCACTCCAGCTCGTGCGTCACGTAGCCGGGCCGTTGCACGTTCTGCTTATCGGCGCTGCGAACGACAAGGCCGGAGTCGGGGTCAAAAAAGACATCGACTGGCGGGTAGCGGTTGCCGCCGAACACCGACGAAATAACGCTGCCGTAGTTGTGGGCCACCACCGGCAAGCCGTTCAGGCGATAAACCACCGTGTTGGTGCCCAAAACCGGCGGGGTTGGCAACGCTGGCTCAACGTCGTCGGCGGTGAGGGTGCAGCCCGTCGCCCAAACCAAGCTGGCAAGTAAGAAGAAGTTGTTTTTCATGGCAAAAAAAGCGACTCGAATGTGCTGACTTACTGGTCACTGATTCCCAGCCAAATTGTAACCAGTACACAATAAACGGTTTGCTGCGGGTTGTAATTGGCTTGTCCGGCAATACCAAGCCGAAACGGCTGGCCGTCGAACGCTGGCGACAAGTACCCGATTTCGAGGGGCAGGCCCAGGGCGCGGTAGTCACGGTAGCTGTAATAATGGGTGCCGTCGGTGCTCAACAGGCCGCTTTCGCGCAAGGTGTAGCGATACTCGCCCAGGGTTCGGCCGTCCAGGTACGCCAATCCTGCCGCGCCGTACAGCGTCGAGCGGCCCACCACCAGCGGGTAGCCCAGCAGCGCGGCAACTTCCAGTTGACTGTTGTAGGTGCTGAGGTTGTCGCCGAACAGCGACGAGGTTGGACCCGCCTTCGGTCCCCACCATTTGCCGCGCAGGCGGCCGTAGGCCAGCAGATGCCGGCCGTAGTAGCCGCCGTGCATTTCGAGTCCATTGCCCGCACCAAAGCCCACCGCCCATTTGGCCGGGGTAGGAGGAACGGCTGACGAAATTGGGGCCGACTGGGCCGCTACTGCCAACGGTAAAGTCATAATAATTATAATTCTAAACATAAAAAAAGGTGATTTTAGGTCGATGAGACATCTCAAATATAAGTCGCCGCGTTTCATTGCGGGCCTCTGCCCGGCTATTTCCCGTAGCTTCGCCCCCGCATCCCACCCATTCTCACTTCCGCATGAAAATCACCAAACTCCTCGTCGCCAACCGGGGCGAAATCGCCATCCGCGTCTTCCGCGCCGCCACCGAACTCGGCATTCCGACGGTGGCCGTGTACACCTACGAAGACCGGTACTCGCTGCACCGCTACAAGGCCGACGAAGCCTACCAGATTGGCCGCGACGACGACCCGCTCAAGCCTTACCTCGACATTGAGGGCATTTTGCGGGTAGCTAAAGCCAACGGGGCCAACGCCATCCACCCCGGCTACGGTTTCCTGAGCGAGAACGCCACCCTGGCCCGCCGCTGCGGCGAAGAAGGCATTATTTTCGTCGGCCCCCGGCCCGAAGTCATGGAAGCCCTCGGCGACAAGGTGCGAGCCAAAGCCGTGGCCCGCGAGTGCGGGGTGCCCCAAATCGAGAGCAGCGTGGCCGATTTGGTGGACTTCGAAACCGCCCGCACCGAGGCGCAACGTATCGGCTACCCCGTGATGCTCAAGGCCGCCAGCGGCGGCGGCGGGCGCGGAATGCGCATCATCCGCGACGACGAGCAACTCGAAAAAGGCTTTTTTGAGGCCCGCAACGAGGCCCTGAATGCCTTTGGCGACGACACGGTTTTTTTGGAGAAGTTCGTCGAGCGGCCCAAGCACATTGAGGTGCAACTCGTCGGCGACCAGTACGGAAATTTGGTGCATTTGTACGAGCGCGACTGCTCGGTGCAGCGCCGCTTCCAGAAAGTGGTGGAGGTAGCGCCCGCCCTGGGCCTGTCCGAAAAGCTGCGTAACCTGCTCTACGACTACGCCTTACGCATCGGTCGCGCCGTGGGCTACGACAACGTGGGCACCGTCGAATTTCTGGTAAACCCCGAACTTGACCGCATTTATTTCATCGAAGTAAATCCGCGCATCCAGGTTGAACACACGGTGACGGAGATGATTACGGGGGTTGACTTGATTAAAACCCAACTCCACATCGCCAGCGGCCTGCCGCTCGACGCGCCCGAAATCGGCCTCGGCCCCGGCGTGGTGCCGCTCAACGTGGGCTACGCCATCCAGTGCCGCGTGACGACCGAAGACCCCGAAAACGACTTCAAGCCCGACTACGGCACCATCGTGGCCTACCGCTCGGCCGGCGGCTTTGGCATCCGGCTCGACCAAGGGTCAGTTTATCAGGGCGTTATCATCTCGCCGTTTTTCGATTCGCTGTTGGTGAAGGTGTCGGCCCACGCGCCCACGCTGGCCGGGGCGGCCCAAAAAATGCTGCGGGCGTTGGACGAGTTCCGCATTCGCGGCGTTCGGACCAACATTCAGTTCGTCCACAACATTGTGGCGAATGCTGATTTTCAGGCTGGTCAGGCAACGGTGGATTTTATCAAGGACAACCCCGGCCTCTTCAAGTTCAAGCCCCAACTCGACCGCGCCACCCGCCTGCTGGGCTTCGTGGGCGACGTGGTGGTGAACGGCCACCCCGAAGTCCGCGCTGCCCTCGACCCGCGCCGCCGCTTCCGCCGCCCCCACCAGCCCGCCGCCGACCCAATGGCCGCCCCCGCCCCCGGTACCAAGCAAAAATTGCAAGAGCTTGGCCCCGAAGGCTTTGCCAAGTGGCTCCGCGCCGACCCGCTCATCCACTACACCGACACTACTCTGCGCGACGCCCACCAAAGCCTGCTCGCCACGCGGATGCGGACCCACGACATGATGCGCGTGGCCGGAGCCTACGCCCGCCAGCACCCCCAAACCTTCAGCCTCGAGGTGTGGGGCGGTGCCACCTTCGACGTGGCCCTGCGCTTCCTGCACGAAGACCCCTGGGAACGCCTCGCCCGCCTGCGCCAGGCCGTGCCCAACATTCTGTTGCAGATGCTCATACGCGGGGCCAACGGCGTGGGCTACAAAGCATATCCCGACAACCTCACCGAACGCTTCGTGCAGCAAGCCGCCGAAACCGGAGTCGATGTGTTCCGCATTTTCGACTCTCTCAACTGGCTCAAAGGCATGGAAGCCTGCATCGGCTTCGTGCGCAACAAAACCGACCGCCTCGCCGAAGCCTGCATCTGCTACACCGGCGACATTCTGGACCCTAAACGCATCAAGTACAGCCTGGCTTATTACCTCAAACTAGCCAAGCAGTTGGAAGATGCCGGGGCGCATATTCTTTGCATCAAGGACATGGCCGGGCTGCTTAAGCCCTACGCCGCCAGCGAGTTGGTGGCCGGGCTGCGCGATGCCGTGCAACTGCCCATCCACCTGCACACCCACGACACGAGCAGCCTGCAAGCCGCCACCTACCTCAAAGCCGTGGAGGCGGGTGTGAACGTGATTGACGTGGCGCTGGGGTCGCTCTCGGGCCTCACGTCGCAACCCAACTTCAACTCCGTGGTCGAGATGCTGCGGCACTCGTCCCGGCACCGCGAGTTCAACCAGCACTCGCTCAACGAGTTTAGCGACTACTGGGAGGCTGTGCGTGAAGTGTATTACCCGTTCGAGTGCGGGCTGCTGGCGGGCACGTCGGAGGTGTTTCAGCACGAGATTCCGGGCGGGCAATACTCTAATTTACGGCCGCAGGCGGCTTCGCTGGGCCTGCTCGACCAGTTTGAAACCATCAAGCAGCGGTTTGGCGAAGTGAATACGTTGTTTGGTGATATCGTGAAGGTTACGCCCAGCTCTAAAGTCGTTGGCGACATGGCCCTGTTTCTGGTCAGCAACAACCTCACGCCCGCCGACGTGCTCGAGCGCGGCGAAACCCTGAGCTTCCCCGAATCGGTGCGCGAGCTGCTGCGCGGCGACATCGGGCAGCCCGAAGGCGGCTGGCCCCCGCTGCTCCAAAAAATCGTCCTCAAGGACGAAATCCCCTTCACCGACCGCCCCAACGAACACCTGGCCCCGATAGATTTTGACCGGGAGTGGCCCGCGTTTCAGGAGAAATTTCCGGGCAGCAAGTTCACCGACCTGCTTTCTTACCTGCTCTACCCCAAGGTGTTCGAGGGCTATTGGGCGCACCGCCAGCAGTACGGCGACGTGAGTATGGTGCCCACGCCCATCTTTTTCTACGGCCTGCAACCGGGCGAGGAAACCATCATCGAAATCGCGCGGGGCAAGTCCGTCATCGTCGGCCTGCAATCCGTCGGCCCCGTAAACGAGGACGGGATGCGGACCGTTTTCTTCAGCCTCAACGGCCAGACCCGCAACCTCGACGTGCGCGACAACGCCGTGTCCGTCACTAAAGTAAGCAACGTCAAAGCCGACAAAGCCAATTCGTGCCAGTTGGGCGCCCCGCTCCAGGGAATGTTGAGCAAGGTGCTGGTAAAAGCCGGCCAGGCGGTGGCCCGCAACGCCCCGCTCTTCGTCATCGAAGCCATGAAAATGGAAACCACCATCACCGCCCCGCACGATTTGACGGTAAGTCAGTTGCACCTCGAGGCCGGGGCCAGGGTGCAGGCCGACGACCTGGTGCTAACGGTGGGGTGAGGATGGTGCCGGGCATCGGGTAGCGTCATCGTCTATTGGCTGCCCATTGCCCTGCCGATGCCGTTGTTTGCTTTGCCCAATTGTCTGATTTCAGCCATTTCTTTGCCCATGAGCCGACTATTGGGCCAAACGCGGCTACGACTGGTACGTCGGATAATATCTGCTGTTACGCGGTGCCCCGAACCCCGAAGGGGTTCAACAGCACAGCCTTGGGTTGGCGACCAACGGGGGCCTACCCAGGGTCCGATGACACCTCGCCCGGCCGAACCCCGAAGGGGTTCAACAGCCTTCGGCTCCCACGGCTGGCAAACCGAAGGCTGTTGAACCC
>JANYFQ010000695.1 GCA_025362615.1 Hymenobacter sp.
TGCTTGTTCTCGGCCCCGCGCTCCAGGCGCAGGTACGCTTTGACCGATGCGCGGGTCGGGGTTTCGGTTAGCTGATTCATGTGCAATCCAGCGAGGAAGTAGGCAGAAGGTGATATTTCAAAGATACGCCCGCCCCCGCCCCGGCCTTACCTTTGCCCCGCGAAAATAACACTTCCTGAATGCCGCCTGCCGACCGCGACTACTACGCCCACCCCACCGCCGTGCTCGACGAAGGCTGCCACATCGGGCGCGGCAGCCGCATCTGGCACTTCAGCCACGTTTCGGCCGGGGCCGACATCGGCGACGACTGCAACCTGGGCCAGAACGTGTTCGTGGCCGAAGGCGTAACGCTCGGCCGCAACTGCAAGGTCCAGAACAACGTCAGCCTCTACGGCGGCGTGGTCTGTGAGGACGACGTGTTTCTGGGGCCGTCGGTGGTGTTCACCAACGTCCGCAACCCGCGCTCGGCCGTGCCCCGCAAGGGAGCCGGCCACTACCAAACCACTTACTTAGAGCGCGGTGTCACGGTCGGGGCCAACGCCACCATCGTGTGCGGCGTGCGCCTGGGCCGCTACGCCTTCGTGGGCGCGGGCAGCGTCGTGACGCACGACGTGCCGGCCTACGCCCTCGTGTTTGGCACCCCCGCCCGCCCCCAGGGCTGGATGAGCGCCGCCGGCCACCGCCTCACCTTCGACGAAAACCACCGCGCCACCTGCCCCGAAACGGGCGAAACGTATGAGTTGAGTGGTGCCAGCGTAAAATTGTTGGCTTAATTGTTTAATTGTTGAACTGCTAAATTATTGACTCAACGGCCGATGATGAAGCAACCAACCCCAAAACAGCCAGCAATTTAACAATCCAACAATTAAGCAATTCAAACCATGTACGACCAACTTCTCCGCAAAGACGCCACGCTTGCCGTCATCGGCCTCGGCTACGTGGGCCTGCCCATTGCCCTTGAGTTTGCCCGGCAGCTTCGCGTCATCGGCTTCGACATCAACGCCGGGCGCGTGGCCCAGATGCGCCAGCGCATCGACCCGAGCGGCGAACTCGAAGCGGCCGACTTCGACGGCTGCGACATCACCTTCACCGACTCGCTCGACGTGCTGCGGGCCGCTACGTTCTTCATCGTGGCCGTGCCCACGCCCATCGACGAGCACGCCCAGCCCGACCTGCGGCCCTTGCTCGGGGCCTCGGCCTCGGTGGGCAAGGTGCTCAAAAAGGGCGACGTGGTGGTGTTCGAGAGCACCGTCTATCCCGGCTGCACCGAGGAAGACTGCATCCCGGTGATGGAAAAACACAGCGGCCTCAGCTACGCCGCCGGCGATTTCAGCGTCGGCTACTCGCCCGAGCGCATCAACCCCGGCGACAAAGAGCACACGCTGCGCCGCATCATCAAAGTCGTGAGCGGCGACACGCCCGCCAGCCTCGACCTCGTGGCCAAAGTCTATGAGCTGGTGGTGGATGCGGGCGTGTACCGGGCCAGCAGCATCCGGGTGGCCGAGGCCGCCAAAATCATCGAAAACACCCAGCGCGACGTAAACATCGCCCTGATGAACGAGCTGTCGATGATTTTCGACCGCATGAACATCAACACCTACGAGGTGCTGGAAGCGGCCGGCACGAAGTGGAATTTCCTCAAGTTCTCGCCCGGCCTCGTCGGCGGCCACTGCATCGGCGTGGACCCGTACTACCTGACTTACAAGGCCAAAGAGCTGGGCTACGATGCCAAAGTCATTCTTTCGGGCCGCACCACCAACGACAACATGGGTGCCTACATCGCCCGCAAAACGGTGCAGATGATGATTAAAAAAGGCAAAGACGTGGCCCGCAGCCGCGTCCTCGTCATGGGTGCCACCTTCAAGGAAAACGTGGAGGACATCCGCAACTCGCGGGTCGCCGACGTGATTCAGGAACTGAAAAACTTCTCCGTCAACGTGGACATCGTGGACCCCTACGCCAGCTCCGACGAGTTGCACCACGAGTACGGCTTCCGCCTCACCCCGCCCGCCGACGTGCGCCACGACTACGATGCCGTAGTGGTAGCCGTGGGCCACCAACCCTACGCCGAAAAAGACGAAGCCTACTTTCATTCCATCACGGCCGAAAACGCCGTGCTTGTGGACATCAAAGGCCTGTACCGCAACAAGATGAAGGATATGGCTTACTGGAGCCTTTAAGCGAGAAGTGAGACGGTGAGAAGTGGGATAGTGAGTTTGATGTTCCTGCACATTTTCACCATCTCCCGTTCACCTGCTCACTTCTCACTTCTCACCGTCCCACTTCTCAACTTATGAAAATCCTAGTCACCGGCGGGGCCGGCTATATCGGCTCCCATGCCGTGGTCGAGTTGCAGGAAGCCGGTTATCAGCCCGTTATTGTGGACAATTTCAGCAATTCGCAGGAAACGGCGCTGGCCGGAATCGAGGCGATTTTGCAGGTTAAGGTGCCGGTTTACCGCATCGACTGCGCCAACGTGGCGGCGTTGCGCGGGGTGTTTGCGGCCGAGAAAGATATTGCGGCCGTTATTCACTTCGCGGCTCACAAGGCGGTGGGCGAGTCGGTGGCTGAGCCGCTGAAATACTACCAAAACAACGTGGGCTCGCTGCTGACGCTGCTGCAGGTGATGGGCGAGTTCGGGGTTGATAAGCTGGTGTTTTCGTCGTCCTGCACCGTGTACGGCGTACCCGACGCGCTGCCCGTTACCGAGGCAACACCCACGCAACCAGCAAATTCGCCCTATGGCCGCACCAAGCAAATGGCCGAGGATATTTTGCGCGATATGGCCGGGGCCAACGGGCCGCATACCATTCTGCTGCGCTACTTCAACCCGATTGGGGCGCACGCCTCGGCCCGCATCGGCGAGCTGCCGCTGGGTGTGCCCAACAACCTCGTGCCCTTTATTACCCAAACGGCCGCTGGCTTGCGCGAAAAACTAATGATTTACGGCACCGATTACGCCACGGCCGACGGCTCCTGCGTTCGTGACTACATCCACGTCGTGGACCTGGCCCAGGCGCACGTCGTGGCTGTGCGCCGCCTGCTGGCGGGTGCGGCCACCGAGCGCGTCGAAACCTTTAACGTGGGCACCGGGCGGGGCAACACGGTGCTCGAAGTCATCCATGCTTTCGAGCAGGCCAGCGGCCAGCAGCTCAACTACGCCATCGGCCCCCGCCGCCCCGGCGACGTGCCCGCCATCTTCGCCGATGCCACCAAAGCGGCTGAAGTGCTGGGCTTTGAAACCAAAACCTCGCTGGCCGACTCCCTGGCCAGCTCCTGGAAATGGCAACAGGCTTTATCAATGAGTGAATGAGTGAGCGAAGGAGTGAGTTGATAGTCTGGTGACGCAAGGGGACGCACTGCCAATTATCAATTCACTCACTCACTCACTCACTCACTCACTCACTCATTGAAACCCTCTCACTCATTCACTCATTGACAAAATGAAAATTCTCATCACCGGCGGGGCCGGCTTCATCGGCTCGCACGTCGTGCGGCTGTTCGTAACCAAGTACCCGAACTACCACATTATCAACCTTGATGCCCTGACCTACGCGGGAAACCTGGAGAATTTACGCGACGTGGAGAACGCGCCCAACTACAAGTTCGTCAAGGGCGATATTGCCGACCAGGCGTTTGTGAACCAGCTTTTTGCCAATCACGAGCCGGATGCCGTCATTCACCTCGCCGCCGAAAGCCACGTCGATAGGAGCATCACCGACCCGATGGCGTTCGTGAAAACCAACGTCATTGGCACCGTCAATCTGCTGCACGCGGCCAAGAATTTGTGGAAGCCCAAGGGCTTTGAGGGCCACGTTTTTTACCACGTCAGCACCGATGAGGTGTACGGCTCGCTGGATTTCGGGCCGGAGATGTTCACCGAAAGCACGGCTTACGACCCGCGCTCGCCTTACTCGGCCTCCAAAGCCAGCTCCGACCATTTTGTGCGGGCCTGGCACCACACCTATGGCCTGCCCATCAAGCTCAGCAACTGCTCGAACAACTACGGCCCCAATCACTTCCCCGAAAAGCTGATTCCATTGGCCATTCACCGCCTCCGCACGGGGCAGCCGGTGCCGGTGTACGGCAAGGGCGAAAACGTGCGCGACTGGCTCTTCGTGAAAGACCACGCCACGGCCATTGACGCGGTTTTCCACAACGGCAAAGCCGGTGAAACGTACAACATCGGCGGCGTGAACGAGTGGCAAAACCTCAAGCTCATCGAGCTGCTCTGCGACGTGGTGGATGCCAAAACCAGCCAGCCCCAGGGCACCTCGCGCCGCCTCATCACCTTCGTGACCGACCGCGCCGGGCACGATATGCGCTACGCCATCGACAGCAGCAAAATAATGAACGAGCTGGGCTGGGCCCCGAGCGTGACGTTTGAAGTGGGCCTGGCCCAAACCGTGGACTGGTACCTCGCCAACGAGGAGTGGCTTAACAGCGTAACCAGCGGCGCGTATCAGGACTACAACCGGCAGCAGTATTCCATTTAACATTTATCATTTGCTGTTTTCGGGAAGATTGGTGTCGTTGGCTGTATTTGCCTGCAACAAGTCCTTCACACCCAGAACAGAACTGAAAAATGCGAAATAGAAGCCGTTAAATGTTAAATGTTAAATGTACAACACCCCCTTCCACTCCCAACCGCTCGACCAAACCACGTTTCTCGTCACGGGCGGGGCGGGCTTTATTGGGTCTAACTTAGTTGAATACCTGCTGAAATACGGGGCCAAAAAGGTGCGGACGTTCGATAATTACTCCAACGGGTTTCGCAAAAACCTGGCGCTGTTTGCCGGGCACCCGGCGCTGGAAGTGGTGGAGGGCGACATCCGCGACGCGGCGGCCTGCGCCGCCGCCTGCGCGGGCATCGACGTGGTGCTGCACCAGGCGGCGCTGGGCTCGGTGCCGCGCTCCATCAAAGACCCCGTGCTGACCAATGACGTAAACGTGGGCGGCTTCGTGCAGATGCTGACGGCCGCCAAAGACGCGGGCGTACGGCGCTTCGTGTACGCGGCCTCGTCTTCGACCTACGGCGACCACCCCGGCCTGCCCAAAATAGAAGACCGCATCGGCAAACCGTTGTCGCCCTACGCCGTCACGAAGTACGCCAACGAGCTGTACGCCGACGTGTTTGCCCGCACCTACGGCTTGGAAATTATCGGCTTGCGCTACTTCAACATCTTCGGACCGCGGCAAGACCCCGGCGGGGCCTACGCGGCCGTCATCCCGTTGTTTATCGACGCGCTGCTGCAAAACCAGGCCCCGACGCTCAACGGCGACGGTGGCCAAACCCGCGATTTCACCTTTATCGAAAACTGCGTGCAGGCCAACATTCGGGCCGCCCTCGTGACGGACCCGGCAGCCGTGAACCAGGTGTACAACATCGCCGTCGGCGACCGCACCTCGCTGGTGCAGATGTACGACGTTCTGCGCGAAGAAGCGGGTTCCGCCCTGGCCCCGAAGTTCGGCCCCGACCGGGCCGGCGACATCCGCGATTCGCTGGCCGACATCAGCAAAGCGGGTACGCTGCTGGGTTACGCGCCCCAAATCCGCATCCGCGAAGGGTTGCAGCAAACGCTGGCCTGGTTCAAAGAAAACCAGGCATTTATTGCGCAGCGGTAGGGTTGGGGGTTGGGTTTTAGGTGCTGGATGTTGGGTTTTAAGTGTTGGGTGTTGGGTGTTGGGTGTTGGGTGTATGGTCCCGGCAAGTCATGGTGTAACTTTGGATTCCCATTTCCGGTCAAATTTATGGAACAAGTACTTCACGGCAGCGCCCGCACGACACCGGCCGTTCGCCGCGCCATCCAAGCTAGTTCGGAAAGCCAGGCCAAGCTCGCCGTCCGCTTCGGCCTGAACCCCAAAACGGTGGCTAAATGGCGCGGGCGGGCGGACGTAGCCGATGCGCCCATGGGACCAAAAGTACCGGTTTCCAGTGTTTTGACCCCCTTGGAGGAAGCCGCCGCCGTGGCCTTTCGCCAGCGGACGCTGCTGCCGCTCGACGATTGCCTCTTCGCCTTGCAAGAAAGCATCCCGCACCTGTCGCGCTCGGCCCTGCACCGCCTCTTTAAACGGCACGGCATTAGCGTCTTACCGACAGAAGAAGCCCCCGAAGGGCGGGCCAAAAAGAAGTTCAAGGACTACCCCATCGGGTACTTCCACGTCGATTTTGCCGAAGTCCGCACCGAAGAAGGCAAGCTGTACTTGTTCGTGGCCATTGACCGCACCAGCAAGCTGGCCTTTGCCGAGCTGCACCCGGAGGCAACAGCGGTCCGGGCCGCCGACTTTTGGCAGCGCGTGGTCACCGCCGTGCCCTACCCCATCACCAACGTCCTGACCGACAACGGCGTACAATTCACCCAACTGCCCCACCGGCAGCGGGCCGAACCCCACCTCTTCGACGCCGTGTGCGCCGCCCACGGCATCGAGCACCGCTGCACCCGCGTGGCCCACCCCTGGACCAACGGCCAGGTCGAGCGCCTGAACCGCACCCTGAAAGAAGCCACCATTCGCCGATACCACTACCAGAACGAAGCCGAACTCAACACGCACCTGAACAGCTTTTTAAAGGCCTACAACGGCGGCAAACGGCTCAAAAAGCTGCGCGGCAAAACGCCCTACGAGTTTGTCTGCGCCGAATACACAAAAAATCCTAGTATCTTTATCCGAAACCCCACCCACGACTTGCCGGGACTATACACCTAATCCCTAAGTCCCTAAACCCTAAGCCCCTATTTACTTACGAAAAAAATCGGCGAGCTGCTGGCCGTCGAGCAGGACGAGGGTTTTGCGGCCGTCGGGGGTGTAGCCGGGCACCTGGCAGGCGAAAAGGCGGTCGGCGAGGGCGGTGAGTTCGGCTTCGGGGAGGCGGGCGGTGGCGGTGGCCTGGGCGGCGCGGCGGGCCAGGGCGCGGGCCAGGCCCTCGCGGCGGTCGGCGCGGAGGGGGCCGGCGGCGGTGCGAAACTGCTCTATCAGGCTCTCGAACAGCTCTTTTTCGTCCTGGGCGGGCAGGCCGGCGGGCAGGGCTTCGATGGCGATGGTGTTGGAGCCGAACTCCACGAAACGAAAACCGAGTGTGTGCAGCGGCTCGGTGAGTTCGCGCAGCACGGCAAAATCGGCGGGCGTGAAGCCCACGGTGCGCGGAAACAGCAGCGCCTGCGGGGCCCCCGACTGTTGGGCAAATTCCTGGGTATATTGCTCGTAGAGAATGCGTTCGCGGGCGGCGGCCTGGTCAATCAGCAGCATTCCCGATTTCACGGGCACCATGACGTAGCGTTGCTGCACCTGCACGGCGCGGGCCCCCTCGCGGCCCGTGAGGGCTGGCACAGAGCCGGCGGCCGGCCGTAGCGGCAACTCCGACGACGCGGACGCGGCCACTTCCTGCGCTTCCGCCGAAGCGGTGCCGGGTGCGGGGCGGATGGCCTCGCGTTCCACATCGGCGGGCCGGGTTTGGCCGAGCTGCCGGTAAAAATCTTCCAATTCGCGGCGAGCCTGCTCGGTGGGGCGCTTGGGTGCTTCGCGGGCAAAATCGTCGGTGCGGGTATCGGGGTGAAAGTTCTCGAAACCAGCGGCCGGCGTGCGGCCAGCGGCCGGGGTAGCGGCGGCGGCCAGGGCATCGGGGCGAAAATCGGTGCGGCTGCCGGGCAGGCGCGTGGGGCGCAGTTCGGTGGGTAAGTCGGACGAAACTTCGGAGCTTGCCGGGCGCCCCGCCCGGAGCGAGCGGGTGGGTGCGAAGTTCACATCGCCCTCAAAATCAAGCGAAGGCGCGATGTTGTGCAGGCCCAGGCTCTGCTTCACGGCCGAGCGCACCACGGCGTACACCGTCTTTTCGTCCTCGAACTTGATTTCGGTTTTCGTGGGGTGGACGTTGATGTCAATCGCCTTCGGGTCGAGTTCGAGAAACAGGGCGTAGAACGGGTGCGTGTCGCGGGGCAGCAGACCCTCGTAGGCGGCCAGCACGGCGTGGTTGAGGTAAGCCGAGCGGATGAAGCGGTTATTGACGAAGAAAAACTGGTCGCCCCGGCTTTTTTTGGCGGCTTCGGGCTTGCCCACAAACCCCCGCACCGAAATGAAGGGCGTCACCTCGTCGCAGGCCGCAAGCTGCTCCTTATAGCCGTTGCCGAGCAGCGCCACAATGCGCTGACTGAGCTTGCCCGCCGCCAGCCCAAACACTTCCAAGTCGTTCTGAAACAGCGAGAAACCTACCTGCGGGTTGGCCAGCGCGACGTGCTGAAACTCGTCCAGAATGTGCCGCATTTCCACGGCGTTGCTCTTGAGAAAGTTGCGCCGGGCGGGCACGTTGAAAAACAGGTTTTTTACGCTGATGCTCGTGCCATCGGGGCAGGCCGTGGGCTGCTGAGAACTTATTTGGGAGCCTTCGACGAGCAGCAGCGTCCCCGTTTCGTGCGCCCGCGTCTTGGTTCGGATTTCGACCTGCGCCACGGCTGCGATGCTGGCCAGGGCCTCGCCCCGAAAGCCCAGGGTGCGGATGCGAAACAAGTCTTCGGTTTCGCGTATCTTGCTGGTAGCGTGGCGTTCGAGGCTCATGCGGGCATCGGTGGGCGACATCCCCGAGCCGTTGTCCACGACCTGCACCAACTGCTTGCCGGCCTCCTTCACGATGAGCTGCACCTGCGTGGCCCCGGCATCGACGGCGTTTTCGAGCAGCTCCTTCACGATGGAGGCCGGGCGTTGCACCACCTCGCCAGCGGCAATCTGGTTGGCCAGGTACTCGGGTAAAAGACGAATGATGTCAGACATAGATTTCGGCAGGAAGCCCGGTAATTGGCAGACTAATTTATCTCAAATAATTGACTTTCAACAGTATAAAGGTTAGTACGAACAGAGGACGGCAGCCGGTTCATACCAATGTCGGGTGCAGTGCGTTGTTGCTCGAAGCGGCCGAAAAACAGCATTATGGCCCGATACCTTCATCCGGGTCAGGCCGTTGCGTCGTACCTTCGCGCTCCTGCTGTGCAGCGCAGGCAGAGTTTTTTACGGCTTGCTGCTGCATTTTTTCGCTGGCACCACGTTAGCAAATTTGCCCCTTTGAACCGCTCCGGTGGCCCACCGGGTTCCGGCCCCGCCCTCACGACAAAAGTACGGCCCTCGGGGCCGCTTTCTTCCCCTTTGAACCG
>JANYFQ010000720.1 GCA_025362615.1 Hymenobacter sp.
GAGCCGCTGCGCCGCAGCCTGCACAAGTCGGTGCTGTCGCTGTACGAGACGGGCGAGTTTTCGGGCCTCACCGAAGTCTTGTTCATCGAACGCTGCCTGCACCTGCTGCGGCCCGGCGGCCGGCTGGGGGTGGTGCTGCCCGAAGGCGTGCTCAACAACTCGGCCTTGCAGCGCATCCGCGAGTTTGTGGAGGGCCGCGCCCTCCTGCTCAACATTACCAGCATTCCGCAAGACGTATTCATGGCCTCGGGGGCCACGGTGAAGCCCTCGCTGGTGTTCCTGAAAAAATTTACCGAAGCCGAAGCCGCCGCCTACGCCGCCCTGCTGGCCCAGGAAGAGACCAAAGCCGCCGCCCACTACACCCCCCAAAAGCAGGCCCTGACCGCCGCCTACACCGCCGACCTGGAAGCCGCGCCCAAAGCCGAGTGGAAAGCCCGCCAGAAAACCCACAAGGAGCAGCTCGCCAAGCTCGACGCCCAGGAGCAAGCCGCCGTGCGCCAGGCCGTGAAGGCCGGCTTCAACTACCCCGTGCCCATCGTGGAAGTGGAAAAGGCCGGCATCAGCAGCACCGGGGCCGTGATTGAAAACGAGCTGCTGCCCCTGGCCGAAGAATTCACCGCCTACCGCCGCGCCCAAAAGTTGTGGGCCAACAAGTACGAACGGGCCGACTACTACCTCAAGCCCGACGGGCAGGGCGTGGGCCGCCTGCTCTTTGGCGAAACCGCCGCCACCTACGGCGGCAAAGTGGTCACGGTGCCCACTTCGCAAACGGCGTAAGGCATGGCGGCACCTACCCAACCGGCCCCGGCCCCCGGCCCGCGCTTCCAGTACATCAACTTCGCCGACCTCACCAACTGGAGCGTCCGCTTTGCCCTCGAAAACCGCTTCCACTACAACCCGGCCTACCCGTTGCGGGCGCTGGGGTCGTTTTTGCAGCGCGTCAAAACCGAGGTCGTCATCCAGGACCAGACCACTTACCAGCGCGTGACGGTGCGGGTGAACAACCGGGGCGTGGTGCCCCGCGACACCGAAGTAGGCCGCAACATCGGCACCAAGCGGCAGTTTCGGGTGGTGCCCGGCCAGTTTCTGGTGTCGCGCATCGATGCCCGGCACGGCGCAATGGGCCTCGTGCCGCCCGAGCTGGCCGGGGCCGTTGTCACGGCCGACTTTCTGCCCTTCGCCATTGACACCGCCCAAATTGACCCGCATTTTCTGGTCCTCATCACCAGCACCCGCGAGTTCATTCGCCTGTGCCAGAATTGCAGCAGCGGCACCACCAACCGGCAGCGGCTCGACGGGCAAGTGTTTATGGATGCCAAAATCCCCCTGCCCACCCTGGACGAGCAGCGCCGGCTAGTGGCCGCCTACCACGCCAAAACCGAGCAGGCGCGGGCGCAGCGGGCAGAGGCGGCGGAACTTCTGAAATCAGTAAACGCCCTGGTGTTTGATAAACTAGGCTTAGAAGTTCAAGCGGAAGGAAAGCGCCGGAAAGGGTTTTACTTTATTGATTTCAGCAAAATTCGGGAGTGGGGTTTCGAGAAAATAATGGGCGGACTTAATTACCATTCTTCCATCTGGCCTTCCGTTTCATTTGATGAAATGCCCACATTGGTCAGCGCCGTTTATCGCGGCAAAAGCCCGGTGTACGACGACAAGTCGAAGGCCGTAATTATCAATCAAAAATGTGTGCGTTGGAACGACATGGCAATGGAGTTTGCCAAATCGGTTTCTGAAACGTGGTTGGCAAAGGCCGATGCAGAATTAATGACGCGGCCCGGCGACATTCTGGTTAATTCGACCGGAGAGGGCACCATCGGGCGGGCGGCCCTTATCACCGAAAAAGCGGCGGGCTATTTATTCGACAGCCATGTATTGCTGGTGCGGGTTGACGAAACGCAGGTTAATGCTTCCCTTTTGGCAGAGATAATAAACAGCCCCCACGGCCAGAAGCAAATTGACGGACTCAAATCGGCGCAATCCACGAAGCAAACCGAATTAGGCGTTGGGAATTTGCGGCGGTTGCTGTTTCCCCTGCCTCCGTTGGATTTTCAGAATCAACTGGCGGCTCAAGTAGCAGCAATAAAACAAAGCAGTTCGACTCTTCGCGCCGCCGCCGACGCGCTGGACGCGGCGGCAGTGGCGGCGTTTGAAGAAGCGGCTTTCCAAGCGCCCTGATTTCTGCTACTGGCCATGCCCACCCGTCCGCGCACCGCTACCGAACCCGCCGCCACGCTGCCCTTATTTCCCACGTCGCCGCTGGCCCGTGCCCGGCAAGCGCGGCGGGCGGCGGGCGAGGCCCCGCGCCGGCGGCTGCCCAACATTGCGGCGGCCCTCAGCAGCAGCGGCACCGCGTTTATGCGCACGGCGCTGGAGTTTTTCAACCGCCCGATGCAGCCCGAGCGCCACGAAATAGCGGCGGTGCTGGCCGTGACGGCCTGGGAAAAGTTGATGAAGGCGTATTTGCATCGGCATACGCCGTTCAATATTTTCGTTGATTCAGGGCGCACCGTCACGTTTGACGAGTGCCGCAAGCGGGTGCGCCACTTTGTGCAACTCGGCGGCGGCGCAGCTTTTGAAGACGTGTTTGAGCATTTGGCCACCATTGAAAGCTACCGCAATAAGTGTGTGCATTTTGTGGGGCAAGGCATGGACACGATTCTGCACGGCATTTTTGCCGAGAGTATTCTCAAGTTTGCGACGTTTTTAAAAACACATTTTGCCAAAGACCTGCTGCCGCCCAGCCATGTGGGGGTGCTGCCGTTGGGCTATAGTTTCCCGCTCACGGCGGCCGATTTTCTGAGCAAACAATCAGCCGCTGCTTCGGCCCCGCGCGAGGTGGTGGCATTTCTAGAGGCCATGCACCGGGCCGGTACCCGGCTGGCCAAGCTAGGCGTGGCCCCCGAACATTCCATTTTGGTTTCGTACCGGCTCGGACTGGTAAGTCAGAAAAACGCGGCGCGGGCCGATGATACATTGCGCGTGGACAACACCAATGCCGCCGCGCAGCCGTTGGCCGTGGTGCGCGAAGTGGACGAAAAAACATGGACTGCCTACTACTGTCTGCGCTACAACGACGTGTTGACCTTTGCCACCCAGCACTGCGTGAAGCGCGACCGGGCTTTTATTGAATTTCTAAAAAGCCTGCGAACCGATGCCGACGTATTTGCCGCCCGCCAGCACGACCCTGGTAACCCCAAGAGTTCTGCCACGCCGCGCTATTCCGAAAAAGTGAAAGCACGAATTTTGGACTGGCAGCAAGCGCGAACCATAAAATAGCGCTTTAGGAGCCAAGGAAGTATTCACGGCTTCAACCCCCGCCCCGTCGTAATTTCGCCCTTGCCCCCCGGCCCCGCGCCGCACTCCCCGCCGCCGGTGCCGCGTTTTGTTGCTTGTGAAGAATAACCGTACCCGCCCGTCCCGTCGTCCGTCCTTGAAAATGGCCCGCCCCGCCGCTGCCCTGGCGCTGCTGCTGCTGGCCGCCGCCCCGGCGGCGCAGGCCCAGAACCCGGCCCGCCCCGTCGCTCCAACGGCCGCTGCTGCCACCCTCACCGGCACCGTGCGCGATGCCGCCGGGCAGCCCCTGGAGCTGGTGTCGGTGAGCGTGGCGGGCCAGCCGGGCGGCACCAACACGGCCGCCGACGGCTCGTTTCGGCTGGCCGTGCCGGGCAGCGGGCGGGCCGTGCTGGTGCTGCGCCGCCTGGGCTACGTCCCCCTGCGCCAGCCCCTGACGCTGCCCGCCCCCGCGCCCCTGGCCCTGACGCTGCGCCCCGATGCCCGCGCCCTGAGCGCCGTGACGGTGCGGGGCCGCACCGACGCGGCCGACACCCGCGAGCAGGTCAGCATCACTCGCCTCGACCCGCGCGATGCCAAGATTTTGCCCTCGGCCTTCGGCGATTTCAACGCCATCCTCAAAACACTGCCGGGGGTGGTGAGCAACTCCGAACTCAGCAGCACCTACAACGTGCGGGGCGGGAACTACGACGAAAACCTGGTCTATGTCAATGGGTTCGAAATTTACCGGCCCTTCCTCGTCACCACCGCCCAGCAGGAGGGGCTGAGCTTCATCAACCCCGACCTGGTGCGGAGCATCGAGTTCAGCGCCGGGGGCTGGCAGCCCAAGTACGGCGACAAGCTGGCCTCGGTGCTGGCCGTGGACTACAAAACGCCCGAGAAATTTGCCGCCTCGCTCACGGCCAGCCTCGTGGGCGGCGCGGCCCACGCCGAAGCCCGCTCGGCCAGCGGCCGGGCCAGCTACCTGGTGGGGCTGCGCTACAAAAACGCCCAGTACGTGCTCAATTCGCTGCGGCAGCAGCAGGGCGGCTACAACCCCACTTTTTACGACGCGCAGGCGTTCGTGACGCTTAATTTGGGCAAGAAAGACGACATCCAGCGCACCACGCTGGGCCTGCTGGGCGTGGTGGCCCACAACGATTTCCGCTTCAGCCCCGAAAGCGGCCAGGCCACCTTCAGCACCAGCACCAACCAGTTCACGCGCCTCTTCATCGGCTACGCCGGGCGCGAGCGGATGCAGTACGACGTCTACCAGGGCGGCCTGACGCTGAAGCACGACTTCTCGCGCAACTTCCAGGGCGAGCTGCTGGGGTCGGCCGTCCTCTCGCGCGAGTTCGAGTACCGCGACGTGGAGGCCGCCTACCGCCTGGCCGAAATCAACCGCGACCCCAGCTCCAAGGACTTCAACAAGCCCGTGCGCGAGCGCAGCATCGGCAGCGAGTTCAAGCACTCGCGCAACGCCCTCACGGCCCGTATTTTCACGGCCGAAGCGCGGGGGCGCTACCTGGCCGGGCCGCGCCACACGCTGCGCTTCGGGGCCAAAATCGGGACCGAAAAGATTGACGACCGGCTGGACGAATACAGCTTCGCCGACTCGGCCGATTTTGTGCCCGACGGCCGCCGCACCCGCCAGCTCGCCACCCTGGGCCTGCACAGCACCCGCACCCAGGGCTACGCGCAGGACACTTGGCAGCTCGATTCGCTGCGCACGCTCACCTTCGGGGTGCGAGCGCACCATTGGACTACCAATGGCCAGCTTGTTATCAGCCCGCGGGTGCAG
>JANYFQ010000009.1 GCA_025362615.1 Hymenobacter sp.
GCGCCCCGCATTACATTTGGCGGACTACCAAAATATTTTGTCTTAAAAAAAAGCGCCTCCCCGAAACCGGGGAGGCGCTTTTTTTATCACGCAAAAGCCAGAAGACTACTTCTTAACTTCTTCGGTCGTGGTGGTCGTGGTGGTGTTGGTGGCACCGGCCGGGTCCATGGCATCGGCCTTGTCGCCGAGGGCTTCGCCAGCCTTGTCTGCCGAATCACGCACCATGTCAGCCTTGTCTTCCATGGCATCGGCTTTGGCTTCGCCAGCTTCTTTGATTTCGGTGCCAGCGGCCTCCATGTTGTCTTCTTTCTTGCTGTCGCACGAAGCGAGCGAGAACGAAACGGCGGCCAGGGCGAGGAACAATACTTTTTTCATGGTAGTGGGGGGATTTGAAAGGTTTTTACGGTTCGACCCAAAAGCAGGCCGACCGATTTGACCCTTCATGCGGCACCTCGAAAAAAGTAACCCGCCGGGAAACGCATTTTTTCACCCATGTGCCTGAACACCAGTAAATAAAAAATTCATCTGCTTGAATTCAGGTTGCTTGCGAGCAACAGCGGCCGGGCTTACTTCTTTCGAAAAACGATGCCAATCGGTACGCCTGAGAAATCAAAATTCTCGCGGATGCGATTTTCGAGGTAGCGCGTGTAGCTCGTCATCACGTACTGCGGCAGGTTGCAGAAGAACGCGAAAACCGGGTTGTGCGTGGGCAGTTGCGTGGCGTATTTGATGCGCACCAGCTTCCCCTTCTGGATGGGCGGCGGGTACTTCTCAATCAGCGGCAGCATGGTGTCGTTGAAGAGCGAAGTCGGAATTTTACGCTTCTTATTTTGGAACACCTGAATGGCCGTTTCGATGGCTTTCAGTACCCGCTGCTTGTTGAGAACGGAGATAAAAACCACTGGCGGATACGCAATTGGCGCAATCTTCTCCATGATTTTGGCCTCAAATTCCTTGGCCGTATTCGTCTCCTTGTCCTCAATCAAATCCCACTTGTTAACGAGGATGACGATGCCTTTGCGGTTTTTGTCGGCCAGGGCGATGATGTTCACGTCCTGGGCTTCGATGCTGCGGGTAGCGTCGAGCATTACGATGCACACGTCGCAGTCTTCCAGGGCCCGCAAGGCCCGCATATTGGCGTAAAATTCAATGTCTTCGCTCACTTTGGCCTTGCGCCGCAGCCCGGCCGTGTCCACGAGCATGAACTCGTTGCCGAAGGCGTTGTAGCGGGTGGCGATGCTGTCGCGGGTGGTGCCGGCGATGTCGGTCACGATGCTGCGCTCTTCGCCCAGCAGCAGGTTCACAAGGCTCGACTTGCCCACGTTGGGGCGGCCGAGCACGGCAATTTTGGGCACGTCGGAGTCGGGCTCCTCCTCGCCGGCATCGGCAAAGTGGCTCACCACGGCATCGAGCAGCTCGCCGGTGCCGTGGCCGTTTTGGCTGCTGATGGCGTAAATTTCGTCTACGCCCAAGCCCAAAGCGTAAAACTCGCCCACGCCGTTGGCCCGCAGGTTGGTGTCGGCCTTGTTGGCTACCAGGTAGATGGGCTTTTTGCTCTGGTAGCGCCGCAGCACGTTGGCAAACTCCTGGTCGAGGCCGTGAACGCCGGCTTCGGCATCCACCAAAAACAGAATGACATCGGCTTCATCAATGGCAAGCTTGACTTGCTTGTTGATTTCATTCTCGAAAATATCGTCCGAATTGTGGACGTAGCCGCCGGTGTCGATGACGGTGAAGTACTGTTCCGTCCAGTCGCCGTGGCCGTAGTGACGGTCGCGGGTCACGCCGCTCTCGTTGTCCATGATGGCCTTGCGGGCACCCACGAGGCGGTTGAAAAGGGTCGATTTGCCCACGTTGGGGCGCCCGACAATGGCAATGGTATTACTCATTTTGGTGTGGCCCCAGCCGCCGGCCCGACCAGGTTCCGGCAGTGCCCAGGGTGTGTTAAGTGGTTAATTGGTCGGGGGGGGGGTGGCGAGGCGGGGTGGTCTGACGACTTTTTCTGTCGTCTGGCCACTTCGTTGAACAGCCGGTCCGAGCAAGTATCCGGCGCAAGCGTTTGGTATTGAAGCGGTCCTGGCGCGAGTCGTTCAACGAAGTGGTCGGACGACAGAAAAAGTCGTCAGACCACCCCGCCCTACTGGTAGCCGAACCGCGCCAGCGCTTTTGCATCGCTGCGCCAGTTTTCGTTCACTTTTACGTGCAGTTCCAAAAAAACCTTTTTCAGAAAAAACTTCTCCATTTCTTCCCGCGCCCAAGTACCGACCTTCTTCAAGGCTTCGCCTTTCTGGCCGATGATGATGCCTTTCTGACTGCTGCGCTCGACGTAGATGATGCCCCGAATGCGAATGATATCCTCCTCTTCCTTAAACTCTTCGACGGCCACCTCGCAACTGTAGGGGACTTCTTTTTTGTAGAGCTTGAAGATTTTTTCGCGTACCATTTCGGCGGCGAAGAAGCGTTCGGGTTTGTCGGTCAGCTCATCTTTCGGGTAGTAGGGCGGGTGGACGGGCAGTTTTTCGAGCACCAACTGCAACACCCGCTCGGTGCCGAAGGCGTTGAGGGCCGAAATGGGCAGCACTTCGGTGGCGTTGGGCAACTGCTCTTTCCAGTAGGCCAGCTTGTCTTCAACTTCGGCCTGGTCGGCCTGGTCTATTTTATTGACCAGCAGCAGGATGGGTGTGTCAATCATCTTGCGAAGGCGCTCCACCACCGGCTCCTCATCGTGCTTTTCGTAGATGTCGGTGACGAAAAGCACCACGTCGGCATCTTCCAAGGAGCTGTATACGAACGACATCATGGCGTTGTGCAGTTCGTATTTGGGCTGAATGATGCCCGGCGTATCGGAGTAGATGAGCTGAAAATCGTCGCCGTTGAGAATGCCCAGGATGCGGTGCCGGGTGGTTTGGGCCTTGCTCGTGACGATGCTCAGCCGCTCGCCGACCAGCGCGTTCATCAGCGTCGATTTGCCCACGTTGGGCTTGCCGATGATGCTGACGAAGCCAGCGCGGTGCGGAGTGTTTTCGGGAATTTCGGGCATGGGCGTAGGCAATCGGGCCGCAAAGGTACGACTTATGTGGCAGAAAATAAGGCCGCTGCGTGGCTTTTGTGGCGAGGGTGGGCTTAGCGGGCAAATAGGGCAGGCGGGCGGCACAACCCAAACGGGGGTTGGCGTGTTGAGAGCGACTTGGCGGCGGGCATGGCTTGTGGCCGTATTAGCTTTGTTTTGATGTTTTGACGTGCGGGTTTCCGGCCCGTGTTAGCCCCTGACGCGCGGGTTGAAAACCCGCGCTACCGCTTATGACCCCCGAAATCGTCCCTGTTCTTACCGCTGCCCCGAGCCACCCCGCCGCCCGCATTGGTGTGCTGCTCGTGAACCTGGGCACGCCCGACTCGCCCAACACGCCCGATGTGCGGCGCTACCTCAATGAGTTTCTGACCGATGGGCGGGTGGTCGATATGCCCGCCGCCATCCGCTACCCGCTGTTTCGGGGGTTGGTAGTGCCGCTGCGGGCTCCTAAGTCGGCCAAAATATATAAGGAACTGTGGGACGAGGAGCGCGGCTCGCCGCTGCTTTTTCACGGCCTCGACCTGCAAAAAGCCGTGCAGGCCGCACTGGGGCCGCAGTACGTGGTGGCCTTCGGAATGCGCTACCAAAACCCCGGCGTCGAGAAGGCGCTGACCGAATTGCGCGACGTCGAAGTGGAGCGCATCATCGTGCTGCCGCTGTTTCCGCAGTACGCCTCGGCCAGTACGGGCTCGGTGCAGGAAAAGGTGATGGACATCGTAAAAGACTGGTGGATAGTACCCAGCATCAGCTTCATCAGTCAGTTTGCCACCGAGCCGGGCTTTATTGCCAGCCTTGTGGCGCGGGGCCGGGCCGCGATGGAACGGCAGCACTACGACCACTTCGTGTTCAGCTACCACGGCATTCCCGAGCGGCACGTCAAGAAGGGCGACCCCACCAATTACTGCGTTTTCGGCAATTGCTGCGACACACTCACCGAGAAAAACCGCTACTGCTACCGGGCGCAATGCTTCGCCACTTCGCGCCTCATGGCCGAGGGCCTGGGCCTGCGGCCCGAGCAGTACACGGTGTGCTTCCAAAGCCGCCTGCAAAGCCGCCTGCGCGACCCCTGGCTGCAACCCTACACCGACGAGGCCCTCAAGGAATTTCCGGCCAAAGGCATCAAGCACGTGCTGGCTTTCTCGCCCGCCTTCGTGGCCGATTGCCTGGAAACGACCATCGAAGTCGGCGAAGAATTCAAAGAGCTGTTCGAGGAACACGGCGGCGAGCATTGGGAACTGGTGCCTTCGCTCAACTCGGAGCCGGTGTGGGTGGAAGCAGTGGCCGACATGGTGCGCCGGAGTTAGGGCGGTGTAAGTTCAACGGGTGTAAAACGCCCCCGCGTCGTAGCTGGAACGGTCGTAAAAGTCGCCCACGGCGGGCTTTTTGCCCAGCGCCTGCAACATGGCTTCTTCGTACTCGCGGGTAATCTGCAGCTCCACGTAGGGCGGGTAGCGCAGCACGGTTTCCTGGCTGAGGGCGGGCACGAACACGTTGTCGTCTTCGGCATCGAGCGCGGCTACGCCAATGGGCAGCAGGATGTGGTTTTCGTGGGCACTGATGGCGAACCGTTCGTCCAGCTCCACGTCGAGGTAGCGCACTTTCAGCGCCTCGGGGTCGATGATAAGCTCGGATACGTGGCCCAGCGGCTTGCCATCGGCCCCGCGCACCGTCCAGCCGCGCACGTCGGGCTGGCCGGTGGCCACTTCAAAGTCGGGCAGGTCGCGCAGGCGGCGCAGGGGCGGAGTAGTCATGGCTTTTAGGGAGAAATACGGGGGTAGTGCCTAGCGGGCGGGCGCACTCAACTCGTCGGCCAGCGCCGTGGCACGGGCCACAAAGTCGTGGTTTTGCTGCTGCTCGGCGGCCGTGGCGTCGCGCCCGCTGAGGGCGGCGGCCTGGGCTTGCAGGGCCAGCGCATCGGCCTCCAGCGCCGGGTAGCCGTGCTGCTGAATGGTGTGCAGGTACGTGGCCACCGCCACCAGGCCGGGGCGCAGGCCCGCACGGGCGTCGCCGTCAGCAAGGCGGGCGGTGGCGCTGGTGAGGTTGTCGCGCTGCTCGCGGATGTTGACATCCTCGCGCAGGTCGGGGCGGTCGGCCAGGTCGGTGAGGGTGCCGACGAGCGCCAGCAACTCGGACTTGGTGGCCGAGGCTTCGGCGGCCTGGCTTTCGGGCTGGGCCACGCCGGCGGCCGCATCGGCGGGCGGCGGCGTGGCGCGGGCGTCGGCAGCGGGCGAGTTGGGCGCGAGGCTATCGACGGGCGCGGCAACCTCCTGACGCACAGCGGGCGGGGCGGGTTCGTCGGCGGGTGCGGGGCGCAGAAAAAACCAGGCGGCCCCGGCCAGCAGTGCCAGGGCTAACACCACGAGCAGCCAAGGGCTGGGCGATGCTTTTTTGCGTTGAATGTCGATGTTGGCCACGGCGGGATGGAAATGGGTTTTCAAACGGGCCTGCAAAATAGCCCTCACGCGGCACAAACGCGGCCCCGGCCCCCTTTTCCGACCCGGCCCACCGGACAAACGGCACCGTGCCTACGGTCGTGCCAACGGCCGGGGCCGTAAGTTCGTGGCGACGGTTCCGTTATTTTGCGACATCTGGCGGCCCCTGCGGCGCGGGCTGACCCCGCCGCTCCTCCTCTCGCCACTGGCCCACGGCCTACCCCGCTCATGCCCCCTCCCCTGCCCGACCCCTACCTCGCTGACCTCGAACGCCGGGGCCTGCTGCCGCCCGCCCAGGCCGCCGCCATCGCCGCCGACGAGGCCCAACGGCCCTTTTCGCTCCACTATGAACTGCGGGCGTTGCTCTACCTTGGCATTACGCTGCTGGCCGGCGGCCTGGGCGTACTGGTGTACCAAAACATCGACACCATTGGCCACGAAGTCATTATCGCCGCCGTGGGGCTGCTCATGGCGGCGTGCTTCGGCTACGCAGCGCGGCACCGGGCGGCGTTCACCTGGGGCGTGGCCCCCAAAACGTCCGTCGGGGCCGACTACCTGCTCGTGCTGGCCTGCCTGCTTTTTGTGGTGCTCGAAGGCTACGTCCAATACCGTTACAACCTATTCGGCAACCGCTATGGCCTGGCCACGGCCCTGCTGGCGCTGGTGTTCGTCCCCCTCGCTTACCGCTTCGACCATCGCGGGGTGCTGGCCATGGGCCTGAGCGCCCTCGCGGCCTGGGTGGGCCTGAGCGCCGCCCCCCTGCGAGTGTTTGAGAATGACTTTGGCAACGCCAGCATCCGGGCCGCCGCCCTGAGCCTGGGCTTGGCGCTGGTCGTAGCCGGTTTGTGGTCCGAACACCAGCAGCGCAAGGCCCACTTCGCCTTCACTTACCTGCTGCTGGGCTGCAACTTGGCCCTGCTGGCGCTAGGTGCCACCATGGTCATGGCCAGTTTTGACAGCCTGGTACTGCTGAGTTTGCTGGCCGCCGCCGGCACCCTGGCCGTGTGCGTGGGCCTGTACTGGTACGCCCGGCGCACGCGCTCCTACTGGTTTCTGGTGCTGAGCGCGGGCTACGGCTACTTTGCCGTGTGCTGGGCGGTGGGCCAACTGCTTGTTTTGCTGCCTTCGGAAATCTGGTTCGCATCGGCCTATTTGTTCTTGCCGCTCTCGGTGGGCCTAGTGGTGTTTTTCTTCGTGAACATCCGCAAGCTCATGCCGGACGAAAAACCCGACCAGCGTTTATAATTCTGCAAACCAATGTGTCTGCTTTTGATTGAAGTTGCACGTTCGCCTTACGTGCCCAAAACCCCAACGCCCTGGCTTGCGAGCTGAAACGCACGCTCCAAACCCAACCTTCTATGCTCCAAGCCTACGACCCTGCCTGGGCCTTCGCGGCCAATATGCGCGACCGGGCCAGCCGCTGGCAGCGCCGCAACCTGCTCGATGCCGGCCAACTGGCGGCCATCGAAACCGCTTATCCGCTTGATTTTTACCGCCCTGTCTGGGCGCTGCGGGTGGGGCTGTTCCTCATCACCTGGCTGGGCGCGGTCATAGCCAGCGGCACCGTGGGGTTGATGGTCTACTCGATTGGCCTGCACGAGGACGGGGCCTTTGTCGTTGGTTGCCTGCTGTCTGCCGCCGCTTGCTTCGTCCTGCTCGAAGCCATCATTCGCACCAACAAAACCTACCGCGCCGGCCCCGACAACGTGCTGCTCTACGCGGGCCTCGCGGCTCTCAACGGCAGCATCTTGTTCCTGGCCGGCCAGAACCTGCCCGACTTCAACGCGACCCTTGCGCCTCTGGTGTGGGCCCTGCCGCTGCTGCTCACGCTGCTCGTGCTGCTGGCCGCCACCGTGCGCTACGCCGACCCCGTGGTAGTAGTGGTGGCCGTGGCCAACCTGTTGTTGCTTGTGTTCATCGGCACTGGCGGGTTGGGCATCGCGCTGTTTCCGCCGTTCGTGATGGCCACCGCCGGGGCCATGCTGTGGGGGCTTCGTACCCTGCGCCGCCGCCTGGCCGCTGCCCCGCCGCTGGCCGCCTACTACGCCACCTGCCTGCTCACGCTCAAAGTAACGGCGCTGGCCCTGCTTTACCTGGGCGGCAACTACCTCATCGTACGCGAGGGCTACGCTTTTTTGGGGAGCACAGCGGGATTCGGGCCGTCGCCGCAAATTCCGTTGGCCCCAGTGTTCTACGTCTTCACAGCGGTCATCCCGCTGATTTACATCGCCCTGGGCCTGCGCCGGGCCGACCGCCCGCTGCTGTTGCTGGGCTTGCTCACGCTAGCTTTTTCCATCTTCACACTGCGCTACTACCGCTCGCTGCTGCCGCCCGAAGTAGCCGCCGTGCTGGCCGGCTTTTTCCTCACCGCCCTGGCCGGGCTGGGGCTGCGCGGCCTGCGCCCGGCCCGCTTCGGCCTCACCTCCGAACCCGACGACGAGCCCCGTCACTTCGACCTCGAAACCCTGATTCAGGCCCAAACCGCCCACGCGCTAGGTGGCCCGGCCGGTGGTTTTGAGTTCGGCGGCGGCGAGTCGGGCGGCGGCGGGGCCACGGGGCAGTTTTGAGCGGAAACGGGCTGGCAAGCCGGTTATTCATTCAGCACAATGCCTGTGCTGCCCTCTTCCTTGCGTTGCAAGATTTTGAGTAGTTGGTCGAACGTGTAGCAAAAAATATGCTTAGAGTTCACCACGACCCGTTCCTTGCGCCATTTCAGGCGGCTTTGTTCAGTAGGGTTAAGAAATTCGTCGCGGCCGATGACCAAAATACCCTCGTACTGGATTTCTCGTTGCCCGAACCGTTCTTCCATTTCGCAGGTGCCCTGCAAGCCGTCCAGTTTGTAAAACCAGTCCACAATCTGGCTGTAACCGTGTTCGAAACGGGGGCCAAACGCCGGCTTGAAGCGCCCTTGTTGTGTAGCGAACACGCTGTTGCGCCTTGCATCCTCGAACTCAACGAACGTGTAAGCCCCAGCGCGGGCGTCGCCCACAACCAAATCGGCCACAAAATCACCGAACAAATCGTACTCAAAGGCCTGAACGGTCGGCACATTAACCGCCGGATTCAATAGCCCGAGGCGTGAGGCAAGTTGCTCGTTCTGCTAAAAAAACGGCAGAATTTGTTTCTTCTCGCTCAATTCTGACTTGCTCTTGAGCAGCGTTGCAAAGTCATCGGGTTCGCCCCGATAAGCTTGCTGGCTGTAGGCGAAAGGCAGCAGCTTTTTCATTAGGCTGCTTGCGGAAAGTAGCTCTCGGCCTGCCGTTTATCAATAATGTCGAGCAGTTGAATGGTGTCGCCCGCCTTACGAACGATAAGGCGCATGAACTCGTCGGCTCGCAACACGAACACTTTCTCTCCGGCCACCCGAATAGGATAGGCTTTGGTGTGGTCGGCGCTCTCGATGAAAGACACCGCACGTTGCAAACACTTTTCTACTAGCTCTTGCTTCTCGGCCGACAGCATAAATAGGACTTACGCACTCGCCCCCACCAACGCGGGAATGAGGGGGTTTTGCAGGAGTTGGCGCAGGTAGGGTGCCCACTGCTGTTGGTGGGCTTGGTAAAGGGTTTGCCCGGCCTGGCGGGCGTACTGGTGCAGTGAAACC
>JANYFQ010000595.1 GCA_025362615.1 Hymenobacter sp.
GTTTTTGGGCACCGGCTTGAGAACCGGGCAAGCCGAAGCGGGCGGGCGGCGAAAAAAGCCGCCCGCCCGCGCCGTTTTTCGACGTGCGGGTAGGCTCGCGCCAAGTGGTTGCTTGCGTCATCGTTCTATCCGCGCGTCGGAGACGCGAAGCCAGTCGGCACGCGTTAAAAACGCGCGCCAGCGGCGGCGGCTTTTGTGATTCTCCAAACAGCCTCAACCTCAGCGGGCGCAGATGCCGCGGTAGTCGCAGTATTCGCAGTGGGCGAAGTCGTCGGTTTTGCGGATGGGTTCGGTGGGGTCGAGGATGCGGAGCACGAGCTGGCGCAGCAGTTCGTCGGAGGTGCTGCGGAAGTCGGTGCCGCTGGCTTCGGTGAGGAAGTCGAGGTTGGCCGAGAGCAGGCCCTCGGGCAGGTTGCGGAGCGAGAGGATGGCGGTGTCGGCGGTGGGGCGGGCGGGGCGGGTGTGGGCCAGCATGAGGCGGTAGAGCCAGAGCTGGCGCACTTTGGCGGCGGCGGGGCTGGCTTCGGTGAGCAGGCGCTCGGTGGCTTCGGCGGGGGTGTATCTTTTGCGGGGGCCGCCGCTGAGCTGCAATTCGGCCCGCGTGACGAGGCCCGACTTGTAGTCCACAACGCGCAGGCGGCCGTCGGGCAGCTCGTCCACGCGGTCGGCGAAGCCGGTGAGGCGCACGGCCAGCGGCGCGGGTTGGCCCGGCTCCTGCACGAAAACGGTAGCCGCCAGCTCGGTTTCGAGCCCAAACAGCGTGAGCGGCAGCATGGCGGGCTGGGCCTCCAGGCTTTCGAGCAGGCGCACCACGAGGCGGGTGGCCACCTGCCCGTACACGTGGTTGAGGCCGTGGTCGGCGCGGGCGTGGCGGTCGGCTTCTTCGCGGCGCAGGGCGCGTTCGACCTCGGCCGGGGCGGCGGCTACCAGCGCCGGAATATCGGCCGCCGTAATGGCCCGCCCCTCCGCCAGAAACGGCGTAAACAGCATTTCCAGCGCCTCATGCACCATCGTGCCGAAGCTGCTGGCCTCCAAGGTTTCCTCCACGGCCTCGTTCTCGTGGAAGCGGGCTACTTTGTTGAAGTAAAACCGCAGCGAGCAGGTGAGGTAGTCGTTGAGCCGCGAGGGCGAAATGTTGCGCGAGAGGATGCCGCGCAGGGCGGCGAGCATCGCATCATCTTTTTCAAGCACGATGTCGCCGGCGTAGGCGGCGGGAGGGGCAGTTTCGGCGGCGGCCACGGTCAGGTTTTCGAGCACCAGATGCGGGGCCTGGGGCAGCAAATCGTGTTCGAGTTGGAGGAGGAAGCGGCTGCGTTCGCCGGTTTTGCTGCCGTCGGCACCGGGCAGCACGTAGAGGAGGTCGGCGCGTTGGGCGCGGTGGAGCAGGCGCCAGAAGTTGTATGCCGCGTCGGCTTCGGCATCGGCGTGAGTGGGCATTCGGGCGGCGCTGAGCACGTCGAAGGGGAAGAGCGACTGCTGGCTGCGGCGGGCGGGCAGCACGTTTTCGTTGCAGCTCAGGATGATAACGTGGTCGAAATCCAGCGCCCGGGTTTCGAGCAGGCCCATGATTTGGACTTCGGCCAGCGGCTCGCCCTCGAAGGGCAGGCGTGTGCGGTTCATCTGCTCGTACAAAAACCGCCGGAACGAGGGCACCGACAGCGGCGGCTGCCGCGTTTCAAACGCCGATTCGAGGCGCTTGACAAGGGTGTAGAACAAGTACAGGTACTCGGCCCCGAAGGCGATTTCGCGCTCGGGGCCGGTGCCCTCCTGCGCGGGCTGAAAGCCCGCGCTACCCCCGCTGCTGGCTTTTTCGGCGGCGTACACTTGGCGCAGCACGTCGATGAGGGTGTGGCAGGCGCGTAGCACGTCGTGCCCGTTGTGCCAGGTGGCAAACAGGGCCTCCACCAGCGGGTGGTGGCCGCCCAGCTCGCGGAGTTGTTCTTCGTCGAGCAGCACGGCTTGTTGCTTGACGATGGCGCGGCAAATGCTGTCGAACAGCCCGTGGTGCCGGGCCTCGGTGGGCTGCTGGTCGAGCCAGTGCTGGTAGCGCCGCAAAAACGGGTGGGCCAGCAACTTGCTCACGGCCAGGTGGTGGTAGCGCACCACGTCGTAGCCCGTGCCGGCGGCCCCCGGCCGGATGCCCGTCAAATGCACCTCAAAGAGCAAATCAATCAGATTAAAAAGCGGCGTGGCCTGGAAGCTCAGGCCCATCGTGACGTTGAACTCGGGCACCGACGCGGGCAGGCCGTAGAGCACGGGCAGCAGCATCGTTTCGTCGGGCAGCACCACGGCCACGCTCGCGCCGGGGTACTGGGCGCGGGCTTCGGCCAGGAGTTGGCCGGCCAGCTTGCCCTGCTGGCTGGGGTTGGCCACGCCCAGGGCGCGGACGTGCCGGGGCCGCCCGCGCAGGTGCTCGTGCCCGTCGCCGAGGGCGGCCAGGGGCAGGTGCCAGCGGCCGGCGTATTTTTTGAGGTGCAGCCCGGCGCGGTTGGGCGAGGCGGGGTCCAGGTAAAACGGGTCGGCATCGAGGCGCACCTCGGCGCAGCCGGCCCCCAGCAGCAGGCCGATGAGCGTTTCTTCGGCCCCCGATAGCTGCCCCAGGCCCAGAAAAACGTGGCGCGGCGGGCGCGGGCCGTCGGCCTTAAGCTGGGTTTGCAGGCGCTCGACGGCGCGGCGGTAGGCCAGGCCGGGGTAGGCCAGGTGGCGGGCCAGCAGGTGGGTTTGCAGGCGCTGATAGACCTGCTCGAGGTTGTTCCAGAAGCCGAAGGCGCGGCGGGCGGCCCCGTTTTCGGCCACGGCCTCCAGGTTCCAGCGCTCCAGCGCTTTGGCTTCGGAGAGGTAGTCGAAGACGGTGTGCGGGTGGGCCAGGTTTTGGTCGAGGGCCGAGAAGTCGTTGAGCAGCAGCCCGGCCCAGCCCACAAATTTGTCGAAGTCGAGGGCCGTGTCCACGCCTTTCAGCAAGTCAAACAGCAAGAGTTGCAGGGCGATGGGTTCTTCGATTTGCACCCCGGCGAAGTCCACCACGTAGTCTTCCATCGTCGTGATGCGGGGTGCCCACAGGCCCTGGCCGTTGGGCAGGGCCAGGGCCAGTTCGTTTTTGAGGTACACCACGGCGCGGCGCGTGGGCACGACCACGATGACATCGGCCAGGGCATCGAAGGGACCGGCCCCGTAGGTTTCGAGCAGGTAGCGGGCGCAGGTGGCGAGGAAGGAAGCGGACGGCGGCAGGGGCGGGGCGAACATGAGCGGCAAGTTACGGCCGGGGGCTGTGGCACGGGGCAGGCGGTGAAACTCCCCTCCCCGCAGGGAGGGGATGTGAGCGCCGAAGAGGCGCGAACCGAAGGTCGGCGCAGCCAACGGGGGTGGAATGGCGTTGCGCTTAATGAGTGGATGAGTGAATGAGCGAGTGAGTGAATTAATAGCTGATGTTACGCAGGCAATTTGGGTGTCTTGTGTTTCAGGTTGTTTCTAGTTTCTAGTTGCGTTTGTGTCCCAAAAACCGCTCAGAAACGCTAAACAAGAAACGAGAAACAGACTGCATAACAGCAGTTAATAGTTGGCGGGGCATCCCCTTGCGTAACCAGACTATCAATTCACTCACTCGCTCATTCACTCATCCACTCATTAAAAATTCAACGCCATCCCACCCCCGTTGGCTGCGCCGACCTTCGGTTCGCGCCTCTTCGGCGCTCACATCCCCTCCCTGCGGGGAGGGGAGTTTCACCGCCTGCCTCTTGGCCCGCACCCCAGGCCGAAATCGGGTGCTCGTCCACGGCCCATCGGTCAACGATTGGGGCCAGAGGGTCCTAAAGTAGCCGGCACGGGCCTGGAGGCCCGCGCCACCGCGTAGCCGCGGTTATATAAAAGCGGCTCCGAGATATTCCGCATCAGCATTCTATGGTCCCGGCGGCGGTCGGTCAGGGCCTTGCCGGGGCTTGCGGCAGTGGCCCGGCGGCTGGCGTGGCAAACCGCGCCCGGTGCCAGGGCCGTACCTTGCGGCCATGAAAATACACGGGCGTAGCTGGCTTTGCGCGTTGCTTATCGGCTGGTTGCTGGCCCGGCCCGCCCGCGCCGCCGAGCCGCCCGGCGGCTGGCTGCCCGACGCCGCCCTGAGCCGCCTCATGCTCCGCACCCTGGCCCCGACCGCCAACGGCCTGCTGTGGGTGGGCACCGACGAGGGGGTGTTTCGCTACGACGGCACCGAGCTGGTGCCGCTCAACGCGCTGCGCCGGGCCGGGCCGGTGCTGCCGGCCGTGCCCTGCAACTGGGTGCTGCCCTTGCCCGATGGCCAGGTTTGGCTGGGCACCGAAGCGGGCCTGTTTACCTTCGCGCCCGCCACCGGCACCCTGCGGGCGCTGCCGCTGCCCGTGCCCGGCGGCAGCCGGGCCATTGATGGCCTGGCGCTGGCCCCCGACGGCCAGCGCGTGTGGCTGACCCAGCGCGGTGCCGGCGTGCAAGCCTACACCCGGCCGGGCCGGGCCATTGGCCCGCTGCTGCAATTCACCGAAGGCAAATACGAAGCCTGGCCCGCGCCCGACGGCAGCATCTGGCTCGCGGGCGATGGCCTGGTGCAGCAGCTGAGC
>JANYFQ010000092.1 GCA_025362615.1 Hymenobacter sp.
CGCCCGCACCGCCTGGGGCGGCAACCGACTTTCTAAACCGCTTCATGGGCAAAAGGGGCTGAACGAAAACAGGAAGCCAAAAAGGCTTCCTGTTGTTTGTGGTTGCGGGCGGCGGGCTTCTGCCGGCCGCGTTGGCCGCCGGAGAACCAGCAACCCGAAACCTGAAAAATCTACCGCCGGAACCCGATGCCCACGTATACCTGAAACGCCTGGTTGCGAATATCAGAATTGGGAATTGCCACGGTCGAGGTAGTCGAGCCGGTTTTCACGGCCACCGTGGCCCCGTCTTCGCGCAGCTTGCCGAAGCTGTAATCGTAGCGGATGCCCACGCGGCCGGGGCCGATGCGGGCTTCGGCCCCCACCACGCCGCCGTAATCGAGCGAGTTGTACTTAAAGGTGCCGATGTCGAGGTCTTTGCCGTCGGACGTTACTTTGTTGAGTACCGAAAGCTGCGGCCCGAGGTGAAAGCTCAGCGTCTCGGTGATGTTGCCCACGAAAAGCACCGGTACGCTGAGGTAGTCGAGGCGGGTGTCGGCCAGGCCGGCGCCCATGTCGGAGCGGTAGCCCTTGCGCGAGTACAGCGCCTCCACTTGCAGCGAAGCAAAGCTGTTGAAGCCAAATTGCCCATACGCGCCAACGTGGTAGGTGTTGATGTTGTCGCGGTTGGTGAGAACGTCCTTGCCGTCGCCGTTCAGGTTGGCCAGCGTAAAGCCGCCCTTCACGCCGAAGCCGGTATTGCCCGCATCGTAGCCGCCCGAGCCGGCGGTGTAGCGGGTAGAAGAAGGTGCCCGGCCCGCCGAAGGCGCTTCTTTGGTGTCTTGGGCGTGGGCGGCGGTGGCGAGGGCGCACAGGCCCAGCAAGGGGAGTAAGTTTTTCATGGTCAGGGGGAAATACGGGGTTAGGGAGGGACGATAATGGCCACTTCGCGGCTTTATACCGTTCTGGTGCGTTCAGGGTTGCCGGTAATTGGGGCGGCGGTGTTACCTTTGGGGCGCAGTTGGGCAGCCGGCTGCGTTGCCTTCGGGATGTTAGCTCAGTTGGTTCAGAGCACCACCCTGACACGGTGGGGGTCACTGGTTCGAGCCCAGTACGTCTCACAAAAAACCGCCTTCTGCTGGTCAGAAGGCGGTTTTTTTGCGTTTAGACGATTGTACCACCAAGCTGTGCTACCTCAGTGCGCGTACTTGCCCAAATCGCCGTACTGAATCCAGCTTTCCCAGCGGTTGCGGTAGCGGGCGGTGCGGCCCCGCAGGTATTTTTCCATCACCAGGGCGGCGGCCGGCGCGGCCGAAAGCCCGCCGAAGCCCGAGTTTTCGATGAACACGGCCACGGCAATTTTGGGGTCGTCGGCGGGGGCGAAGCCGGCGAAGGTGGCGTGGTCGAGGCCGTGGGCATTTTGCACGGTGCCGGTTTTGCCGGCCACGGCAATGCCCACGTCGGCGAGGCTGGCGTTTTCGCCGGTGCCGCCGCGCCCGTCCACCACGGCCCGCATCCCCGGAATGATGTACTTGAACACGCTGGTATCGACGGCCGTGAAGTGCTTTTGCCGGTACTGCGGCAGCGGCCCGCCGCCGGCCCCGATGCCGCGCACGAAATGCGGCGCGTAGTACCAGCCCCGGTTGGCGATGGTGGCCATGAGGTTGGCCGTTTGCAAACCCGTCAGGCCCACCTCGCCCTGCCCGATGGCGAGGGAGTACACGGTGCGGAACGTCCAGCGGTGGTAGCCCATGCGCTTGTCGTAGAAGTCGCCGCCCGGGATGAGGCCGCGCTTTTCCTGGGCCATGTCCACGCCCAGGCGCTCGCCCAGCCCGAAGGACTTCACGAGCCGCTGCCACTCGTTGAGGCCCAGGCGCACGTCCTCGAACTTGTCGGGGCTACGGCCGCGCAGCACGCTGGCCCGCGTCACCTGATAAAAATACGGGTTGCAGCTCTGCTTGATGGCGATGTCGCAGTTGAAAGGGTACTCGTGGCGGTGGGTACAGCGCACGAGCTTCCAGTTGCAGTCGAAGGGCGTGTTGGGCAGCACGGCCCTCGTTTGCAGGGCCACCAGCTCGTTCACGAGCTTAAACACCGAGCCGGGCGGGTACACGGCCATCAGCGGGCGGTCGAAAAGCGGGCGTTCGGGGTTGTTGAGCAAGGCCATGTAGCGGTTGCCCGCGCCTTTGCCGGTGAGGAGCTGGGGCTGAAAGTGCGGGGCCGACACGAAGCACAAAATCTCGCCCGTGGCCGGCTCGATGGCCACGATGTAGCCCCGCCGCTGGGCCAGCAGCTTCTCGCCGTAGGCTTGCAGGTCGGCATCAATGCTGAGGTGCAAATCCTGCCCGGCCACCGAAAGCGTGTCAAACTCGCCGTCGCGGAAGCGGCCTTTTTCGATGCCCCGCACGTTCACCATGCGGTACTGCACGCCGCGTCGGCCCATGAGGGTGTCTTCGTAAAATGCCTCCAGGCCCGTAATGCCCACGTTTTCGCCGGGCTGGTAGCGGGCGTAGCGCGGCTTTTCGAGAAACGCCGGCGTGATGGCCCCCACGTAGCCCAGCGCGTGCGCCAGGTTGGAGGTGCGGTAAGCCCGCGCCATACGGGCCTGGATGCGAAAACCCGGAAAATCAATCAGATTGTCCTGAATAGCCGCCAAATCGGGCGTACTCAGGTTTTGCACCAGTGGCGAGGGCTTGGTGCGCGAGTACGTGCGGGCCGCCCGCAGGCTGGCCCGCAGCTCGGCCAGCGGCAGTTGCAGCAGTTGGCAAAACCGGACCGAATCCAACCCGCGCACTTCACGGGGCACCACCATCAGGTCGTACACCGGCGTGTTGGTCACGAGCAGCGAATCGTGCCGGTCGTACATCAGCCCCCGGTACGGCACCTGCACCAGCCGTTGCAGCGTGTTGCGGTCGGCGGCCGTTTTGTAGGTCGTATCCAGCACCTGCATCACAAAAAGCCGGGCAATGAATACCAGGCCCACAAGCAAGAAGATGCCTTTGATGACGTATTGGCGGCCTTCGAGGTACTGCATTTCTTTTGGTGCTTGGTGCTTGGGATGAGGCAGTCAAACGTCCCCTCCTCAGACGAGGAGGGGACGTTTGAGCGAAGCTGAAACTGGGGTGGTGGCACCGCAGGGATTGGCGTTGAACGGTTCGCGTCAATGACGTTGAACGACATAGGTTTACCCAAAGTGCTGTGCAACGGTGAAAATAGCTTTGGGGGTAATCTGCATAAGCCGTTCAACGTCAATCAACCACCCCGGCTTTGGCTTCGCCAAAGCGTCCCCTCCTCGTCTGAGGAGGGGAGTTTGACCGCTTCTCCCTCAACCCCGCCCCTGCCGTTGCGAAAAAAACAGCAGCTGCACAATCAAAAGCGCTACCGACGTGAACACGAACGAAGCCAGAATCTTCGTCAGTGTAAAGCCGAAGTGGCGGAAGCTGCCCAGTTCCAGCACAAAAAATGCGGTGTGATGCACCAGCACCAGCAGGCCCAGGTACACGGCAAACCACTGCCCGCCCATCTGGTGAATGTTGGCCGAATCCTGGGCATCGTAGCCGTCGCGGGGCGTGAGGAGTTTCAGCACCCAGGGCCGCACGAAAGCCAGCAGCACGGCCGCCGCTGCGTGCAACCCGTTGGTGTCGAAAAATATATCCATCGTCAGGCCCAGGCCGAAGGCCAGAAGGAGTTGCACTACGATGGGCGTGGCCAGGGGCAAAAACAGCAAAAAGCCCAGGTACAAAAAGCACCAGCCCGCCTCAAACAGCACGAGCCGGCTCACCAGCCCGACGTACACGCCCGCGTAGAGCACGTAGCGCACAAGTTGAATGACGACCTGGCCCAGGTTTTTCATGGTGCAACTTCTTCAGGGGTAGGTTTTAAGCCGGCGCGGGCTTCCACGGTGTCGCGCTCGGCCTTGTTGGGCATCCGCACCACGTACACGTGGGTGAGGCGGTTGAAATCGACACCCAGCCGCACCCGCACGGTCCAGAAGTTTTTGTCGGCTTCCTTGCGAAAGCCGTCCACGATGCCGATGAACAGGCCGTCGGGAAAAATGGCGTTGTAGCCCGACGTGACCACGGTATCGCCCCGCGCCAGGCGGTTTTGGCGCGGAATGTAGTCGAGCAGCGCGTGGGTCGGGTCGTCGCCGGGCCAGCGCAGGCTGCCCACCGTGCCGTCGCGCCGCAACTTGGCCGACACCGTGGTTTTCGAGTGCAGCAAGGTGGTGGCCGTGGCGTAGTGCGCCGTCACGGCCTTAATGCGGCCCACCACGCCGCCGGCCGCCACAATGCCCAGGCCCGGCTCCACGCCATCGGCGATTCCCACGTTCAGGGTCAGATAGTTATCGACGTTGGCGTTGGTCTGGCTGACGACGCGGGCGGGCACCAGCGGGTAAGCGGGGTTGCGGGCCGGCAGCGGGCGGCGGGCCAGCAGCAGCGTATCGGGCCGGGGCCGGGCGGCGGTGCGGCGGTAGCGGATGCGCCGCAGCGAGTCGCCGGGCAACGGCGGCAGGGCCACCGAATCGGCCTCGCGCCCGGCGGTGTCGGGCGGGGCCAATTGCTGGCGCAGCAGGGTATTTTCGGCCAGGAGCCGGCGGTTTTGGTCGGCCAAACTAAAATAATCCAGCACCTGCATCCGGCGCTCCAGCACCTGCCCGGCGTAGGCGTTGGCCGAGTTGAAAAACGCCGCCCGGTGGTACGCGTTGCTCGTGATGTATAAATAGAGCGAAAACACTTCCAATAGCACAAATACCAGCACCCCGCGAAACCGATAAAGGAAGGCGAGGAGGTTGCTCATTTAACATTTAACATTTAACATTTTTTGACATTTAACGGGTTGCTATGCCTCAACCTCGCACTGTGTTCAGTGAGCAGCCCGGCTGCCGCTTGAGTTCAAAAGTTAGAAAAACCAATTCCAAACCAATCGTTAAATGCTGAATGCTGAATGTTAAATATTAAATGTTAAATGACCTACGTCAGCAGTACGCCCCGGTAGGCGTTGATGTCTTTGATGGCCTTGCCGGTGCCTTTCACCACGGCGCGGAGCGGGTCCTCGGCGATGTGGATGGGGAGCTTGGTTTTGGCGGCCAGGCGCTTGTCGAGGCCGCGCAGCAAGGCACCGCCGCCGGTGAGGTGGATGCCGTTCTCGTAAATGTCGGCCGACAGCTCGGGCGGACTGATTTCGAGGGCTTTGAGTACCGCCTCTTCGATTTTGGCCACCGACTTGTCGAGCGCAATCGCAATCTCCGAAAACGTGACGCGGATGACTTTCGGGATGCCCGTCATCAGGTCACGGCCCCGCACTTCGTGGTCCGGCGGCGGGTTGTCGAGTTCGGTAAGCGCGGCCCCGACTTCAATTTTGATGCGTTCGGCCGAGCGTTCGCCAATCAACAGGTTGTGCTGCCGGCGCATATAGTCGAGAATGTCCTGGTTGAAAACGTCGCCGGCGGTTTTGATGGACTGGTCGCAGACGATGCCCGAGAGGGCGATGACGGCTATTTCCGTCGTGCCGCCCCCGATGTCAATTATCATGGAACCAATAGGTTGCTCCACGTCGATGCCGATGCCGATGGCGGCGGCCATCGGCTCCTGAATCATCCACACTTCTTTGGCTCCGGCGTGCTCGGCGGAGTCGCGCACGGCGCGTTTTTCGACTTCCGTAATGCCCGACGGGATGCAAATCACCATCCGGTGCGAGGGCTGAAAGAGGCGGTTGCGGGTGTCAATCATCCGAATCATGCCCTTAATCATTTCCTCGGCGGCGTGGAAATCGGCAATCACGCCGTCTTTCAGCGGGCGGATGGTTTTGATGTTGTCGTGCGTTTTTTCGTGCATCTGCTGGGCCTGTCGGCCCACGGCGATGACTTTGTTGGTGGTGCGGTCCTTGGCGATGATGCTCGGCTCATCGACCACAATCTCGCCGTTGCGGATGATGAGCGTGTTGGCCGTGCCGAGGTCGATGGCGATGTCGCTGGTGAAGAAATTGAAGAAACCCATAATTTGCGGTGCGAGGAATTATGCAAAGGTACGGCAAGGTGAGAGGTGAGATGGTGAGAGGTGAGAAATGAGAGGTGGGGTGATGAAAGATGAGGTAGCAGGTGTTCACCGCTCACCATCTCACCGCTCACCATCTCACCGCTCAGTGCTTGAAATGTCGCACCCCCGTCAGCACCATTGCCAGGCCCCGTGCGTCGGCAGCGGCCACGGAATCAGCATCTTTGATGGAGCCGCCGGGCTGCACCACGGCCCGGATGCCGGCTTCGGCGGCAATTTCTACGCAGTCGGGGAAAGGAAAAAAGGCGTCGGAGGCCATCACCGCGCCGTCCAGCGAAAAGCCGAAGGCGCGGGCTTTGTCGATGGCTTGCCGCAGGGCATCGACGCGCGAGGTCTGGCCCACGCCGGAGGCCAGGAGCTGGCCGGGGCGGGCCAGCACAATGGTATTACTTTTGGTATGCTTGCAGATTTTGAGGGCGAACTCCAGGGCCGCCGTTTCGGCGGCGGTGGGGGCCGATTGGGTGACGACGCGGAAGTCGGCGGCGGTTTCGGTGGCCAGGTCGGCATCCTGCTCGATGCGGCCGTTGAGCAGGGTTTTGACGAGCTTTTTGGGGAATTCGACCGGCTTTTGCCGGAGCAGGATGCGGTTCTTTTTGGCTTGGAGCAGCGGCAGGGCGTCGGGGGCAAAGCCGGGCGCAATCAGGACTTCAAAAAAGAGCTGACTCAGCTCGGCGGCGGTGGCGGCATCCACTTCCTGATTGACGATAATGACGCCGCCGAAGGCCGAAACGGGGTCGCAGGCCAGGGCCAGGGCGTAGGCTTGGGGCAGGGTGGCGGCCTGGGCCACGCCGCAGGCGTTGGTGTGCTTGAGGATGGCGCAGGCGGGCGGCCCGCCGGCAAACTCGCGCATCAGGGCCAGGGCCGCATCTACATCTACAAGGTTGTTGTAGCTCAGTTGTTTGCCGTGCAGTTGGTCGAAGAGGGCCGAAAGGTCGCCGTGGAAGGTGGCGGTTTGGTGGGGGTTTTCGCCGTAGCGGAGGGGGGTTTCTTGTTGCTTGTTTCTTGTTTCTTGTTGCTCGTTGGTGGTTCCTGGTTGAGGGCTGCCGGTTTCCGAACCAGAAACAAGAAACGAGAAACTAGAAACACCGTTTCCGGCGAAATACCGGGCGATTTCCGTGTCGTAATGGCTCGTGGCGGCGAAGGCGGCGGCGGCGTAGCGACGGCGGTCTTCGAGGTTGGTGTGGCCGTTTTTGGCGGCGAGCAAGGCGGTTACTTCAGCATATTGGTCGCGGGAGCTGACGACGAGCACGTCGCGGAAGTTTTTGGCGGCGGCGCGGAGCAAGGAGATGCCGCCGATGTCGATTTTCTCGATGATGTCGGCCTCGGGGGCACCGGCGGCCACGGTTTCCTCAAACGGGTATAAATCGACGACCACCAAATCGATGGGCGGGATGCCGTGCTGGGCGGCCTGGGCCACGTCGGCGGCCTCGTGGCGGCGGTGCAGGATGCCGCCGAACACGCGGGGATGCAAGGTTTTGACGCGCCCGCCGAACACCTCCGGGAAGCCGGTGAGGGTTTCGACGGGAATAACGGTCGCGCCTTCCGCTTCGAGGAATTGTTGGGTGCCGCCGGTCGAGTAAATCGTGACGCCGTGCTGCGTCAGCAAGTGCGCCAGCGGGGCCAGCCGGTCTTTGTGATAAACGGAGAGCAGCGCGGCACGAACGGGGCGAAGCGACATGGGCAGGAAACTTACTGTTGAAGGTGAAAACATTAGCTGCGGGAAGCCCGCGCTTTTTGAGTGCCACGAAGTTACGGCTCGTCGTGCTGGTGTCGGCGGGCCGGGGTATTACCGAATTGTTACAATGGCGGGCGGCCAACTCAACGGGACCTTTTTCAGTATTTGCAAGCTATGACACTTTCATTATTCAACCCCTTTACCCGCTGGCCGGCTCCGGCTCCGACGGCCCCGCCCGCCGCCGCTGTGGCGGCGGCCGAGGCGCTGGTGCCGCGCTTGCTGGCGGCGGCGGCAGCCACCGATGTGGTGGGCGGTTTCCCGACCCAGGAACTTGACTGGCTGCGCGAAGCGGGTTTGCTCACAGCGGCTTTGCCGGCCAGGATGGGCGGGGCCGACCTGGGTGCGCCCGCCGCCCTGGGGCCGTTGCTGGAAGTGCTGCGGCACATCGGGCGCGGCAACCTGGCCGTGGGGCGCTTGTACGAAGGCCACGTAAACGCACTGCTGCTGATTGCCGAATTTGGCACCCCTGCCCAACGCAAGCGCTACGCCGCCGATGCCCGCGCCGGCCACCTCTTCGGCGTGTGGAACACCGAAGACCCGGCGGCCGGGGCGCAGCTAGAAAGCCGCCCCAGCAGCGGCGGCTACCGCCTCAACGGAGCCAAAACCTTTGCCAGCGGCGCGGGGCACCTCACGCGCCCGGTGCTGACGGCCGCCTTGCCCAACGGCGGCGGCTGGCAGCTACTCGTGCTGCCCGCCGATGCCCAGCCGCCGGCCCTCGACCGCAGCTTCTGGCGGCCCCTGGGGATGCGGGCCACGGCCAGCTTCCGGGCCGACCTCACGGGCCTCGAAGTCGGGGCCGACGACCTCCTCGGCCCACCCAACAGCTACTACCAGCAGCCGCAATTTGGCGGCGGAGCCGTACGGTTTGCCGCCGTGCAACTGGGCGGGACCGAGGCCGTGTACGACGAAACCCGCCGCTTCCTCCGCGCCCTGGGCCGCACCGACGACCCCTACCAGCGCCAACGCCTGGGCCAGATGGCGCTGCACCTCGAAACCGGCCGGCACTGGCTGCGCGGGGCCGCCGCCCACGCCGTGCAACCCGACAACTCGGCCGCCAGCGTCGCTACCGTCGTGGCCTACGCCAACGCCACGCGCACCGTCGTCGAGCACATCGGCCTCGAAATGCTGCGCCTCGCCGAGCGTTGCGTGGGGGCGCGGGGCCTGCTCCAGCCCGAACCCTTCGAGCGAATGCACCGCGACCTGACGCACTACCTGCGCCAGCCCGCCCCCGATGCCGTGCTGGCCGACGTGGGCCGGTTTGTGCTGGAGGGCGGGGCGTTTTGATGGAGGTGCTTGGGAAGCCGGGGCTGATGCGGGCGGGCGGCTTTTTTGGCCGCCCGCCCGCATCGGTCAGCCCGTCAAACCGCCTGGGGGAAAGCGGGCGGGCGGCGAAAAAAACTGCCCGCCCGTACCGTCTGCGGCCTCGACCAACGTGCTAAACAACGGCAATGCTTGCTACTTTTTTTGGTGCCTGATGCTTGGTTGAATTGACAACAGAACGTGATACCCCCCGCGCCCACTGCGGAAGTGGCCCTGAATGTTACCATTTGGGAAACAATTAGGTAACACACGCAACATTAACGTAACTTGGGGCCATGAATCCCGGATACGCCTTATTTTGCCTGGCTTCGCTGCTACTCGCTCGGCCCGGCCCAGCTCCGGCGCAAATTGCTGCACGCGTCGGTTCGCCCGTGGCCTGGGTAAAGGCCAGCGCCGACCAGCGCCTGCGCGGCCCGTGGAGCGTCTTTTCGGAGGTCGAAATCCGGCAGTCCAACGCCCAGCTCCCGGCCCAAACCCTGGGCCGCCTGGGCCTGCGCTGGCACCTGGGGCGGCAGTTTAGCCTCACCACCGGCTACGTACTGGCCCGCAACCAGGTGCGTACCAACCCCGAAACTACCCTGCCCGAACACCGCTTCTACCAGGAAATGGCCCTCGCCGACACCAGCGGCCCCCTCCGCGCCAGCCACCGCCTGCGGGCCGAAGAGCGTTGGCTGCGCCCCGCACCGGGCGCGGCCTTCGCCTTCGTGCCGCGCCTGCGCTACCAGCTTCGGCTGGTGGTGCCCCTGCACCGGGGTGGCTGCCTGCCCGTGGGCAGCCCCTACCTGCTGGCCGCCGACGAGCTGTTTTTCGGCCTCGGCCCCCGCACCCGCGTCCTCGAAGAAAACCGCTTGCTACTGGGCCTCGGCTACCGCTCCAGCCCCCGCACCACCCTTGAGCTGGCCTACCTCTGGCAAACCCAGGCCGCCGGGGCCATCGGCTACGAAGCCGCCAGGCGGCAAGCCGTGCAAGTGGCGGTGAGTTGGTGAGGTGGTGGGCTGGTGGGGTGGCAGTAGACAAATTCATTCAACGTCAAACCCAACTCATCACCTCACCACCTCACCTATTCGCCGGCGCGTAGTGGCGGTGCAGCCACCGGCTGAGGCCGCCCAGGCCCGGCATCAGCACCCGCTCCGTAATGCCGGCCTGGTCGAGTTTGTCGCGCACTTCCCACTTGAGAGCGGCGGGGATGACGACCCGAAAGAACAGTTCGGGGCGGCTGGCCAACCACTCGTGCAGCACGTCGGTGGCCGAACTCATCAGCGAGAACAGTGCGAACTGCTGCACGATGCGGGCATCCAGGCTGGGCGGCTCCAGGAACAGCACAAACGGCTCGGCCTGGAGCCCTTCGAGGTTGCGGAGGCTGTCGGATACGGGGGCCAGCAGCTCGGAGGTGAAGACGTTGGAGCCTTCGCTGGCCAGGGCCTCGCGCAGGGCAGGCGGGAGCTGGTCGGCGGCCCGCACGTAGTTCAGGGCCCAAATGATGCCGTCCTGGTCGTAGGCCGCCAGGTCGTCGGTGGCGAAGTGCAGGGCCACGTAGGGCGAGTACGTCCAGTCGAGGAGGCGCGTGGGCAGGCCGTGGTGCTGGGCCAGGGCCAGCCAGTCCCAGGGGCTGTCGGTACTGGCCAGCGGGCCGGTGTCGCGGGCGTACTTGCGAAAATTGCGGAGCAGGTGGTGTTCGAGCTTTCCAAACTCGCCCCCCAGCCGTTGCAGGCTGGTACTGAGGAGGTAGTTGCGGCTGCGCTGCCCCCGGTACACAAACGGCGAGCGGAAGCGGCCCAGCCGCCCGTCCCAGGTGTCGCGGAAAAGCAGCTCCTGCAAATCGGCCCAGGAAGAAGCCACGTGGTCGTTGGCAGAGTAGCGCATGGGGCTAAGGTACGCCGGGCGCGGCGGCGGGGTTGGTGGGGCACCAATGCGCTTCGGGGCCAACGGCTGCGCCGGCGCAACAAAAAACCCCGAACGCACAACGGGCCTGCCATCGCGCGGATGGCAGGCCCGTGGGCACAACGAGCGCAGTGCCCCGCACGACTTACATCTTGCCGTCGCTCATCTTACTTTCGCCCATCTTGCCGTCGTTCATCTTGCCTCCGCTCATCTTATTTTTTGAAACTTTGGCCTTGGCGGGTTTGGCGGCGGGGCTCATTTTAGTGCCACCGTCGGCCATTTTGCCTTGCGACATTTTGCCTTCCTGGCTCATTTTGTCGTTGGCCATCTTGCCGCCCTCCTGGGCGTGGGCAAGGGGGGCGGCGAGTAAAAGGGTGGCGACGAAGAGTGCCTGGGACGCGGAAACGAGAAACTTACGCATTGGTTTGGGGATGGGGGGTTGGTTGGTTGGTTTTGGGGGTACAGACGTGGCCCCTTTGCGGGCCTTACAACTGGCGGAAACTTTTTCCTAATCGGCTTGCGGCGGCGCACCACCGGCAGCAAGGGGCGGCGGCCCGGCCAGGCCACCGAGCAACAGCCGGAGCCGCTCGCGGGCAGCGGCGGGCAGCACAGCCGCCGGGGCTACTGCCCGCAGGGCGTAGCGGGCGATGAACCGGCTTTGCGCCTCGTAGCGGCGGCAGTGCGGGCACAGGCGCAAATGGGCCCACAGTTGCAGGCGCGTGGGCAAAGGCAGAGGCGCATCGGCGCGACGCTCGACGAGCAACGTGGCCTGCCGGCAGTTGAAAAGAGGGGAAGCTATGGACATGGAACAAAATAAAATAGCAATAATAAGGAGCAAAAGGGCCGCCGCATCGGACCCGCTCTGCCAGCGGGCGGGCCATCCGCAACACGTGCCCCTGGGCGGTATCCGCCCGCTACTGGCGGCGCTACGCCAGGGGGGCCACCGGGTGGGACGCGCAGCCCGGCCCACGGCGAACAGCCCACACAAGGCCCGCCAGCGCGAGCAAGGCCCCAAACAAGGGCAACCACATATGTCCGCCCAATAGCAGGTAGCCGACCGGCACCCCGACGATTTGGGCCAGTTTCAATAACCTGGACACCGTGCAGGCCGGCGCCGGTGCCACGCCCAGCGCCCCCACCCAGTAGCCCAGCGAATTGCCCAGCACCCCCGTGAACACCCCCAACCCCAGGTTGACCACGACGGGCATCATCACGGCCAGCGACTCGGCCCGCACCCAGGTCAGGGCCACGAACCCGCCCACGAACGCCACCCCAACGGCCGCCCGCCCCGCCCCCGGCCAGTGCCGGAAACGCGCCGCCTGGGGGCGCGACCCAAGCATTGCCCTCAAACGACGAAAAGCAGGACCGAAAAGCGGCAGGGAAAGGACGAAGGGCAGCATGGCGGGGCCGGGTGAAAGGGAGTAGCGCCGGGGTGGACGCGCCAGGAGCCGGTTTCCTTACACCCGCCAACCGGGGCCGCCCGTGCAACGCCGCCGTACGCGCTTCAACAAGCACGTGCAAACCGTCCGCAAACCAGCCGGGCCGTAAAACGGCCAGGGCCGGGCGCAGGTGCCCGTGGCGGGCGGCGCTTAGTGGCCGGCGTGCCAGTCGTAGCCGCGCTCGGCCCAAAAATCGGCGGGGCGCTCGTCGGTGAAAACCAGCGTGCCGATGCGCTTGATTTGCTTGATGCCGTACTTGAGCGGCGTCACCAGCCGCAGCGGGGCACCGTGTTGCAGGCTCAGCGGTTCGCCGTTCAGCTCGTAGCAGAGCAGGGTTTGGGGGTGCAGGGCGCTTTCCATCTCCAGGCCCACGTAGTAGGCGCGGTCGGGGGTTTGCATCCCCACGTAGCGGGCGGCATCGGGCGGCGGCTGGCTGGGGTCGGCGATGGGCCGGCCCGAGCGGGTGGCCAGCGGATACCGCGCCAGAAAGTCGGAGAGCCGGACCCCGGCCCAGCTCACGATGGTGCTCCAGCCCTCCACGCACTTGAACTCGGTGGTCATCTCGGTGCGGGGCAGGGCCTTGAGTTGGGCGATGCTGAACTGCTGGGGGACGGCCGCCGGGCCGTAGCCCTGCACGTGCAGCCGCCAGGCCAGCGGGTCGAACTCCGCGCCCAGGCCCACGGCGCCGTTGAAGCGGATTTTTTGGGCGCGGCTTTTGGCGAATTCCGGGGCCAGGCGGGTGTTTTTATAATAGGCGTTGGTGAGGCGGGCGTTGAAATCGAGCACCTTCCGCAGCGGGGCCGCGATGCCGTCCACGGCCGGGGCGTTGGCCAGCCAGCGCCACCCGAAAAAGCCGGCCGCCCCCAGCGCCCCGGTCACGAGGAACGCCCGGCGCGAACGCTGGGCGGCCCCGCGCAAGGCATCGGCTTGGGCGGCATCGGCTTCGGCTTGCGGCGGCACCGGCGAAGCAGGCGAGGGCAGTTGGTTTTCTTCGTTCATGGCGCGGGGGCTTTCAGGAATGACGGTTTATCAAGTGTTTGTAACGAAGCTGTTTAGAAAGTCGGAGCGGGTGCGGGCGGGCGGCTTTTTTGCCGCCCGCCCGCTTCGGGTAGCCGGTCAGACCGCCTGAGAAAAGCGGGCGGGCGGCGAAAAAGCCGCCCGCCCGCACCGTTTTCAGCTTTCTAAACAGCTTCAATGGATGGGGTAGATTTGGTTGCGCTTCGCCGGGGCAAAGCACACCTCCATTTAGCCCCAAAAACCCTCTGCCTACCGAGGCACCGTGGCCTAGAGCGACGCATCGGCGGCGGGCAGGCTGGTAGGGCCGGCCACGACTTCGTGGGTGGTGGGGGTCACCTCCTCCAGCTCGAAGCCGGCCACCATGGCCCGGAAGTTATTCCAGCCCGCCCGCACCACCTGGGCAATGTGAACCATAAAGAACAGCACGTAGCCGATGGTGAGCAGGAAGTGTTCGGCCCGCGCCCACTCGTAGCCGCCGAGCAAGCCCGTGAGCCAGGCAAATTGGGTGGGCTTGTAAATGGCCAGCCCCGTCAGCACCGACCCCAGGCCCATGCCCACCACGCTGGTGTAGGCAAGCTGCTGCGCCCCGTTGAACTTACGTACCGGCGGGTGTTCCTTGCGGATGCCCAGGTCGTAGAGCGTGACTTGGATAGCCTCCTTGAACGAGTGCCGGGTGGGCAGCAGGTAGCGCCACTCGCCCGAAAAAATGGTGTAGAGCACGTAGAGCAGCCCGTTGATGAAAAACACCCACATCAGCACGAAGTGCCAGCTCATGCCCTGCCCCAGCTTGTGGCTCAGGCCCAGGGCCTGGTTAAATGAATCGGGGAAAAACTTGAGCAGCGTGGTGCTGCCCCAGCCGAGGCGGTACACGTCGTTGGCCCAGTATATCCACAAGCCCGACCAAATCATCAGGCTCAGGACGGGGAAGTTGACCCAGTGAAACCAGCGGATGGCCAGCGGGTGCTTTTCGACAAGTACTTTCATGGGCGGGGGGCTGAGGGGAAGCGGGACAAAGAGTGATACAAGGCAAGCGGCGCGTCGTGCAAATAACCAACAAGCACTCGGTTTGCTTGCTTGTTTTTCGTTGGTTCGGCCGCGCACCCCCGCGCCGGGCGCGAGGCGGCTGCCCGGCAAAGCGCGGGGTTGGCGCAAGCTGTTTTTTCGGTTGCCGAAGGCCCACGCCGCTGCCCAAAGCGCGGCTTTCGACCCACGCGATGAAAACGGGGAAGCGGGCGAAAGATGTTCGGGACGGCGGGGGCGGGCATACGCGAGGGGCGCTTTTCTCCGTGCCTGACGCACTTGCCCCGCATACCTTACAACAGCCCCCGGCGGGAGCCTGCCGGGGCCAGGGGCCAGGGCCGGGTCGTTGTAAGGAGTGCGGGGCAGGCGCGTCGAATGAACCAAAGCCGTGCGCCGGATGCGCGGCCCTTTTGGCCCCGCCCATGCAAACGCCCGCGTCTTTGCTGCTCATGCCCGACATCAGCGGCTTCACCGAATTTGTGCATACCACCGAGTTGCAGCACAGCCAGCAGATTGTTTCTGGCCTGCTCGAAACCCTGATTGCCGCCAACCAACTCGGGCTAACCGTGGCGGAGGTAGAAGGCGATGCCGTGCTGTTTTACCGCGAAGGGGCCGTGCCCACCCCCGCGCAGGTGCTGGCCCAGGCCCGGCAGATGTTTGCGGCCTTCCACGCCTGGCTCACCGATTTCCAGCGCACCTGCCCCTGTGGTTGCGCGGCCTGCCAGTCGGCGGGCCAGCTCACGCTCAAGGTGGTGGCCCACGCCGGGCCGTTGGGCTTCACCACCGTGCGGGCGCAGCGCAAGCCCTTCGGCGAGGCCGTCATCGTACTGCACCGGCTGCTGAAAAACGACGTGCCGTCGCACGAGTACCTGCTGCTCACCGACGACCTGCTGGGGGGGCAATGCGCCACTGCCGAAGCCTGGGCGGGTGCCCGCCGCCGCACGGCCCACTACGCCGGACTGGGCCGGGTGGGCTACCTGCACGTACCGCTGCGCCCGGCCGGTGCGCCGGCTGCCCCACCGGCTGCCTTTTCCTGGCGCGGCCTTTGGCACGGGTTGGGGCTTCGCCTTTGGGGCGGCAGCCGGGCCACCTGAGCCGGCCCGCCGGCCAGGCGCAGTGGCCGCCGACGAAAAAACAACCGCTGTTGAGCGGGCAATTTGAGTGGCTTGGGTTTCTGGTTGTTGCTCATTGCTTGTTTCTGGTTTCTGGTTGCCTTGGGGCCTCAAAAACCGCTCAGGAACCACCAACAAGCAACGAAGCTGTTTAGAAAGTCGGCTGGCGCGCGTTTTTAACGCGCTGCCCCCTGGCTTCGCGTCTCCGATGCGCGGTCAGGCTCGCGCAAAGGCCGGCCCCATTCGTTCAAGCCGCGCGTCGGAGACGCGAAGCCAGTAGGCAGAGCGTTAAAAACGCGCGCCAACGCCGGGCTTTTGACTTTCTAAACAACTTCAACAAGCAACAGTCCGCATAACAGCAAAAAATAAATGCGCCGCCGTGCAAGGCCCAGCGCCTGGCCGCGTCCGCCGCCCCAGCAACCGGATGGCCGGCCTGCCAGTACCAACTTTCTCAACCTCAACCGCTTTTACCATGAAACGCATTCCCCTTGCCTTGCTTCCCTTCGTTGCTGCCGCTTCGGCGGCGGTGCTCATCAGCGCCCGCATGATGGCCCTGCCCACGAGCATGGCCCCGGCCAGGTTTGCGCCACCCGTGGCCACCGCCGTGGTTGCCCCTGCCCCCGAACTCGCCCGCGTGCCGGTGGTGGTCGAGTTGTTCACGTCCGAGGGTTGCTCCTCGTGCCCCTCGGCCGATGCGGCCTTGCGGGTACTGGAAACCGACCAGGCCCTGGCCGGTGTCGAAGTCGTGGCCCTGGGGCAGCACGTCGATTACTGGAACCGCCTGGGGTGGAAAGACCCGTTCTCGTCGGCGGCCTTCACCGAGCGCCAGCGCGGCTACGCGCAGCACTTCGGCGCGGGCAGCTACACCCCGCAGGCCGTCGTGAATGGCCGCTACGAGTTCGTGGGCAGTCAAAAAGGCAAGCTGGCCGAAACCGTGCTGCTGGCCGCCCAGGCTCCCCGCGCCACCCTCGCACTGGCCCGCGCCGCCGACGGCACCCTGGCCGTGCGCGTGGCCGACGTGCCCGCCGGCACCCAGGCGGCCGACGTGGTGCTGGCCCTCACCGAGAGCGGCCTGGCCTCGCAAGTAGGCCGGGGCGAAAACTCGGGCCGCCTCCTGCGCCACGCTTCGGTGGTGCGCCGCCTCCGCACCCTGGGCACGGTGGGCACCGACGGCACCTTCGCCGCCACCACCCCCCTGGACCTGAACCCGCAGTGGAAAACCGCCAACCTGAAAGCCGTGGTGCTGGTACAGGAGCAAGGCTCGCGCCGGGTGGTGGGCATCGGCAGCCTGCCGCTGTCGGGCCAGGCTGCCCAGGCTCCCCAAGCACTTAACTGACTGATGTTATGCGGGTTGTTTCTCGTTGCTTGTTGCTTGTTTCTTGTTGCATTCGGGCCTCAAAACCGCTCGGAAGCAACGAACAAGCAACGAGAAACAGCCCGCGTAGCATCACCACTTAACTGCTGTTACGCGGTTTTCCGAACCCCACGGGGTTCCGTAGCCTGGCCGCTGAACGTCCGCCCAAGATTTAGCGCTACGAAACCCCGTGGGGGTTCGGAACACCGCGTAACCACCCGTTGGGGTTCGGAAAACCGCGTAACAGCAGCACTTAACTGACTACGCACACGCAACTTGCCGGGTCGGACCGCAGCCTTTTGGCGTGAGTGCGGTTTTTATTCCCGAGGGGCTGATGCCCTCGACCAAACTTGCCAACCGCGAAGCGGTGACACCTTCCAACCCCGGTGAGTGCCACCGCTTCGCAGTTTGGTAATGGGGCAAACACTTTGACTACCATCACAGCGCCGCTTCGAGGGCGAGTGGTGTGCGTAAGTCCTGTCGCAGAATCACAGCAGCCTGGCCCGCAGTTCGTCCTTGAACGCGGGCCGCAGCCGCAGCCCCTCCGGTGCCACGGGGGTGCGGGCCAGGCGGGTCAACAGCCGCGACTGCTGCTGGTAGCGGCGGCACAAGACGCAGCGCCGCAGATGCACCCGCAGGGCCACCAGGGTGCCCACGCGCGACGCTTGCCCGGCGGTGCGTTCGACGAGCGCGGTGGCTTGATAACAAGTCAGCATTTGGGAGTTAGGAAGTGGGTTTGGGTGCCCCGAACCAGGTTTTTTCCAGGCACTTGCGCAGGTGCAGCTTGGCGCGGTGTACGATGACCCAGTAGTTGGCCGCCGTCAGGCCCAGTTCGTGGCAAATTTCTTCGGCCGAGAGTTCTTCCACAAAGCGCAGCGCAAACACCGCGCCGTGCCGGGCGGGCAGTTTGTCCTGGCACCGCTGGAGGGCGTGGCGCAAGTCCTGCTGCTCCAGTACGTCGTCGGCCCGCACGTTCCAGGGTTGGGGGTATTTTTCGGCGCGCCAGTGCCCGTCGTCGGCCCGGAAAAACTCGTCCTCGTCGTTGGCGGCCGGTTCCAGGGGCACC
>JANYFQ010000101.1 GCA_025362615.1 Hymenobacter sp.
CGTGGCTCACGTCGGGTAGATGAGCCGCCAGGTGGGTGCAGGTGTAGTTGCGCGGCGTACTGAGCAAGTAGTCAATGTAGGTGCGTTGGGTCAGCATGGCAGTATTTTTGGCGCAAGTTCGCTACCGGTGCGTAAGTCCTAGTAGAGTAACCTTTGGGGTTCTTGGACTCGCCAAGCACCAAGGCCCACATACTTTCGGAAAGGTTAATAGTGGCCGTTTGTTCAATGGCGTGCGCGTAGAGCGGAATGTGCTTCTCGGTGATTTTGTTTACCAGTTCGGTCTTGTGGTCTTGGGCAAAGAGGGCAGGAACGGTCATCATTGACAGAGCGGTACAAAGAAAAATCTTTTTCATTGAAGAATGCTAAGTGGTGAAGTTTTGACGTGAGCTTGAAAATCAAGACGTTTACAGGTACGCAACGGCAGAACCAAGGTTTTATTGGGCATTGACGGCTTGTCCAGAAGGTGGTGCGGGCGAGCGGCTTTTCGCCGCCCGCACCGAAGCGCAAGATTGAGGTAGCTCGGGTTTTCAACCCGAGCGTTGAGCCGTGAAAACGATTTTTGACCGCCCACAAAAAAACCGGCCGCTGGGCAAGCGGCCGGTTTTTTGTGGGTTGCAGAAGCCAGCAGCGTTGCCGGGCAGCCCAGTTTGCAAATTGAAACCCCGCTTTACAGCGGGCGGTGGCGGATGTCTTCGCCGAAGCCGTCGTAGTCGGCGCTGGCATCGTCGGGCAGGTGGGCGTTGCTGACGTTTTGGCCGCGCACGTTAGACACTGGTTTGGGGGCAGTTGCCACGGTAGACGGATTCAGGTCGGCGGCACTGAATTTGTTCAGCAGGGCATCGGCGGCGGCTTTGGCCTCGGCGGTAGCGGCATCGAGCGGCTCGGCACTGCCCTGCATTTTGGCAATGTTCTCCTTCAAAAATTTACTCACGTCATTCCCCAACTTGCGGACCGATTGGCGCAGGCCAGTGCGGGTTTCCTCGCCGGTTTCGGGGGCGAGTAAGAGCCCCGCCACAATTCCGGCCGTAGCGCCGGCGATGAGCGAGAAAATAACTTTGCCTTTGTCGTCTTTCATGGGAATACGGGTTGAGAAGTGAGAGGGAAACGGTGACGCAATAACGTGAAAAGTAGCGGGATGTTGAGCGTGGTAAGCAAACGTCAAACAAAAAGCCCTGCGCGGGGGCGCAGGGCTTTGGGGATTAGTTCGGCCGGAAACGGCTGAATTACATATCGTTCAGCATTTGGGTGATTTCCGATTTGCCTTTGCCAAGCTTGGTTTGCAGGTTACCTACCAGTTCGTCGCCCTTGCCTTCGGCGTAGGTCAGGTCTTCGTCGGTGAGTTGGGCGTACTGCTGCTTGAGTTTGCCTTTCAACTCTTCCCAGTTGCCTTTGATGTTGAGGCTGCTACCGGCACCGGTCAGGCCCATGTCTTCGAGCTTGCCCGCGTACTCTTTGAATTTGGTTTCGAGGTCGCCGCCGAGTTTGGTGGCTTGCTCGCCGAGCTGGCCGCTGTATTTGGTGGCCAGGCCTTTCCAGTTTTCGCGGGTAGCCGAACCTTTGTCGGGGGCCAGCAGCATCCCGGCGATGATGCCGGCACCGGCACCGGCGAGGGCGGCGAGGAGAACTTTACCAGCGTGGTTGTCTTCTTGATAGGACATGATGAGGGGTTGTTTTGGGTGATGAAGCTGCAAAGATAAGCCCGACGTTGAAAGCCGGACTTTGCGCCGTTTGGCGACTTATACGGGCAGTGGGCAAGTGGGTTTTGCGGCGGGCTTTTTTTTGTGGACGGTACAGCCGTTCTAACGCGCCAACTGACTGTCGAGCACGCGGAAAGGGTTAATTCTGTCCAACCGGAGCGAAAAGCGGATGCGGTCGGTAAAATCCTGGCGGGAAGCGGGCAGGCCGCTGGCGTACTGCGAGCCGGCCAGGGGCAGGTACAGGTTGAGGATGCCGCCGAGGGGCACGACGAGGCCGGTGTCGTAGAACGTGTTTTGGGCGGTGCGGTCGGGGCCGGGCAGCGTCACGTTGTCGGCGGTGAGGCCGAAATCGGCGAATACGGCCAATTTGGTGACGGGCAAATCGGCTTGTAAGCTCAACGTACTGAGCCACTTTTGGCTGACGACGGGTAGGAAGGCGCGGAAGCCGCCGTCGCGGTCGTCGGTTTGGTGAGTTTGGGCGGCGAGGACGGGCGAGATTTGCTGACGGTCGAGAAAAACGGTTTGGCGGCGGTAGTCGGGGCTGCCGCTGAGGCCGAGGACGAACTCGGGGTTGGGGCTGTTTTGCAGAAAGCGCCCGCCGAAAAGGCGTGCTTTCACGGCCTTTTTCTTCGCGTAATAGCGGTAGTAGGTAGCCTCGGCCCGCAGCAGCAGCGGCTGGGTGGCGCGGGCATCAATGGCGCTGCTGGTGAAGCGGTTGAGCTCGACCTGGGCCTGCCAGCCGTGTAAGGCATTGCCGCCGGAGCCGGCGTAGTCGAGGGCCTGAATGTTGTGGGTGCGGCCGGCGAGGTCGTAGCGCCGGACGTAGGTGTTGGATAGGGCAAGCTTGTGCGTGGGGCCGTGGCCCGGCTGGTGGGGCAGCGTGAAGGTGATGCCCGGCTCGATTTTAAGGTAACGCTCGAAGCTTTGCACCGTGAGGGCGACTTCGGCGGTGCGGCCCAGGCTTTCGGGCAACACATTGAGGGCCAACCTACCGATGCCGTTCAACTCTTTCCGCACGAAGCTGTACATGGGCATGGCCAGGTAGCTCACCCGCTTGGGCGTGAGGACGTTGTTGTAGAAGGCCGCGCCCAGCATGAATTTGTCGGAGGTGTTGGCCCCGAACACGGGTAAGTAGTTGATGGTGCGGCGGTCCCAGCGCTCCACGCTCAGCCCAGGGCGCAGCTTGAGGGGCGTAGCGAGGCGTTGGGGGGCGGCGCTTTTCTCGAGGCGCAGCACGTCGTTCTGGCGGTTGAGCTGGGGCGAGAGGTACCCGGCATCCACCACCAGGGCGGCCACGCCAGAGCGGCGGAAGTTGAGCTGGCTGGTGGCTTCTTCTTCGGGGTCGGGGTCGGTGTTGCCGAAGGGCGGGGTCCAGAGGGTTTCGAGGACGCGGCCCTGGGCATCGACGCTCGACACGGGCACGGCCCAGGGCAGCGGCGAATCGGTGCGCACCAGCACTTTAACCACGTCGGGGAACAGGGCCACGGCGCTCAGGTCGGCATCGTAGTGGGTGGTGTTGGTGAGCATCTGCTGGAAAAACCAGCCCAGTTTCTGGCCCGTGCTTTCCTCAAAAACCGCCTGGATGTCCTCCGGGTACGGGTGCCGGAACTGCCAGCGGGCGTAGTAGGCCCGCATGGCCGTATCGAACTTATCCTGACCCAGATAGCCGGCCAGGTAGCGGAACAGCGAGGCCGTTTGGCCGTACACCGTCGCGCCGTAGTTGATGGTGGTGTAGTCGGCCGATGTGGGGCCTTGCACCGGCTGGGCCAGCCCCCGGCTGGCCAGGGCCTGGGCCGGCAACTGGGCCAGGCCGGCGTTGGGCAGGCTGTCGATGCCTAACAAGCGGGCGGAGCGGCGGCTTTTGGCCAGTACCGAGAGCATTCCGTAGTGCCGGTCGGCGACTTCGCCCACACGGTTCTCCAGCAACGAGTTAAGCCCTTCGTCCAGCCACGGAAAATCGCGCTCGTTCGAGCCGAGAATGCCGTAAAACCAGTTGTGGCCGACCTCGTGAACGATGGCTTCGGGCTGCGTCACCGTCACCATCGGGTACTCCATGCCGCCGCCGGCGCTCAGGGCACCGTCCACGGCGGTGGCGGCGCGGTAGGGGTACTTGCCCACCCAACGGGAGTAGTAGCGCAGGGCGGTTTTCACGTCCTGCAAGCCCTTGAGCCATTTTTCGGGCTCTTTGTTGGTAAAGAGCACCATGGCTTGCACACTGCGCCCGCCGGGCAGGGCCACGGTATCCTGCAATACGTGGAAACGCTTGTCGGCGAACCAGGCAAAATCGTGGATTTTGTCTTGCTTGTAGCGCAGGGTTTTGAGGGTTGGGGCCGAGGGCGGGAAGGCCAGGGCCGACGTTTTGGCGGCTTTGCTGCTCTTGGCATCGGCCCCGCCAAAATCGGCGCGGGTTTTCTTGCCCGCGTCGGCGGCGGCGAGTTGGGCCAGGCGGGCCTGTTCGTCGGGGTTTTGCAGCTCGCCGGTGGCTCCCACGGTGTAGTTGGCGGGCAGGGTGAGGCTGACGTCAAAAGAGCCAAACTCCGAATAAAACTCGCCCTGGTCGAGGTAGGGCATCTGGTGCCAGCCGCGCCGGTCGAGCACGGCCGGTTTAGGATACCATTGCGATATTTGGTAGCTCTGCCCGACGTGCCCGAGCCGCGAAAAAGAAGCCGGGATTTTGAGCCGGAACGGCGTGACGATGCGGGCCGTGGCCCCCGCCGCCAGCGGCTGCGGCAGCAACAGCTTCGCAATGTCGGGGTTCAGCGGGTCGTATTGGAGGGTAGCGGGCCGGCCATCGACGCTGAAGCTGAGGCTGTCGATGAAGCCCCGGTCGGCGGGCGGGGCAAACTGAAACCTGCGGCTGCCCTGCACCAGCTGCTGCCGGCCAAAGGCCGTGTTGTTGTCGCGGTAAGCGTTGGGCCAGAGGTGAAACCAGATGAAGGCCAGCGGCTGGGGCGAGTTGTTGCGGTACGTTAGCTCCTCGCGGCCCCGCAACATATGGACGCGGTCGTCGAGCTTCACGTCAATCGAGTAATCTACTTCTTGCTGGAAGTACGGGCCTTTGGCGGCAGCCGGGGCGGCGGGCCGGGGCCGGGCTTTGGTGGGGCGTTGGGCCAGGGCGGGGGCCGCAGCCAGCAGCAGCGCCCCGAGGAACAAGTGTTTCATGCGGGGGCGAAGGTAGCGCCGGGGCGGGCGGAACGCAGGCGCTTTTCGGCCAACCGGGTGGTTTGGGGGACTGCCGCCTGCTCAGGCAGCGCTTATTACAATGAGTGCATGAGTGAATGAGCGAGTGAGTGAATTAATAGTTTGCTGTGCATTGCCTTGCGTTACCGAACCATTAATTCACTCATTCACTCACTCGCTCATTCACTCATTGAAAGCGCCACATCGGTCAAAATCCTTAACCTCAAAACACAAAATTGAACGCACCCTGCGCCAGCAGCCCGCGCAGGTTGCGGCTCTCGCGGTTGAGGGGCACGAAGTAGCTGACTTTAGTGTCGAGCAAAATGTGCTTGGTTTTGATGAGTTCGAGGCCCAGGCCGGGGTTGATGTTGAAAATAAATTCGTTGCGCGACTCCTGGTTGCGGTTGGCGATGAAGCCGCCGATTTGGTAGCAGGTGTAGAGGTTGAAGTAGCGGCGGCGGCCCCGCCCGAAGTTGCGGGGGTAAAAATCCTGTCCGAAATTGATGATGGCCACTTCGTTGACGAACGCCGAATCGCGCGGATTAGCGTTAGCCGTGAGTGGCTTGTAGATGCCCAGGTTGAGGTAGCTTTTGCCCCGCGTGAAGAGGTATTTGATGGAGTAGCCCCGGTAGGCGCTGGCGCTGAGGCCGGCGCGGGGGTTTTCGAGGCGCAGCAGGCCCACTTCCACGCCGGGCATATTCACGAAGTTCACCTTGCTGTTGGCCACCGGGAAGCTGATTTCGTCGAAGAGCCGCAGCGTGACGAATGCCTGGCCTTCGTGGCTGCTGAGGGCGGTTAGGGCCAAGCGGTTGCGGCGCAGGTTGGCTTCGAGGTTGTCGGCTTGCTGGCGCAGGTCGGAGCGGTCGTCGGCGGGGCGGTCGGGCGGGGTGGGCAGGCGGCGCAGGCGCAACGAATCGGCCCGGATGTCGTCGCGCACTTCCTGGCGGCGCGGGGCCAGGTTTTGACGGTTGAGGTTGTTGGTGAGCACGTAGCCCAGCGTAGCGGCCAGCGAGTCGAGGGCGGGCACGGCCCGCAGCGGCAGCACGAACTCGGCCACCAGTTCGGAAGGCGTTTCTTCCTGCCGTTGCAGCAGCGAGGCCCGCCGCCGCACGAACGCCAGCGTGGCCGCCCGCGCCTCGGCAAAGCGCACCGTGCTGATGGTAAGCGACTTTTGCGCCTCGTACGTGGTGCCCTGCTCGCGGCTGGCCGACTGGCCCGCCACTGGCCCGGCCAGCAACAGCAACCCGCCACAAAGCCACAACAGGGGCCGGAGCGCCCGGCCGTTGGCATCAAAAAGAGGTGTTTTCATGCCCAAAGCTACGCCCGCGACGCAGGGTTGGGCTGGCGGCTGACGCTAAAATCAGGGGAAATATCGATAGATTTCGCGGCGGTGCAGCAGCCGCAAGAGCCGCAACGTCGGGCCATCAGGCATCTCGTCCAGCGCGAAACCGAGGCGAAAATCGCCCAACCGGATGCGGTAATAGTTGCGGTATCCTTGCAACTTTTTCACGTTAGAAACCTGGGCCACCACTGCCTCAAAATCGGGTTGCTGTTCCAGCGCCTTGAGCAACGCGGCTACCTTTTCCTTTGTTTGGCGGTCGGTCAGGTGTTGCACGTCTTTGGCAAACGTGCGCTCGAAAAGCAGGTGCATGGTTAATCACGCAAGGCGTTCCAAACATCGGCAGCGGGCACCAAATCGTGCTGGTCGGCAGTGGCCAGGGCGGAGCCTAGCGCGAGGTCTTCCAATACTTCGGCCAGCACGGCCAGGAGGTTGGCATCGCGTTGCACGAGCATTTCGGTAAGCGCGGCTTTCAGGGCTGGGCGCAGGTCTTCGTCGGAAACAGTAAGTTGCATGGCAGTGGGACAAAAGCGGAATACCAGCGGAAGTACGCGGTGTCCCTCAAAGTTCCGAAAAAAAGTGTCGCCCCGCCCCTACTCCACCCGCCCGGTGCCGCGGCCCAGGGCCCGCACCGTGCCGTAGCCGAGGAGCAGGAAAAGGCCGAAAACGACCGTCACGCCCCAGGTGCCGGGGTAGCCGAAGGGGTGCAGGATGCGGTGCAGAATATCGTAGAACAGCGTGAGCGGGTTGCTGAGTACGTCCCAGGAATTGAAGCGCAGGTAGCGGCCCAGGTACACGCCGAAGCTGCTGAGCAGCAGCGCGAAGGTGGCGAAGGCCCAGCTCGCGGCGCTGCCCAGGCGCTGGCGCACGAGTTCCTGCATATCGGCCAGCGAGGCGTAGGCCAGCATGAGGCCGTTCCAGGCGCAGCTCAGGATGAGGGCCAGGTCGTACCAGAGCGGCACGCCGGGGCGCTGGTCGAGGTGGAAAAGGTCGGTGATGAGGTAGGGCGCGTTGGGAAAAAACAGCAGCCACGCCGCGCCCACCGGCAGCAGCAGCCGCGCCCGCAACGGCCCGGCGGCCAGCCCCAGCAAGGTGCTCAACCCGAACGGCACGAGGGCCAGAAACAGGTTCCAGGCCAGGAAGAGGAACAAGCCCTTCCCGGTAAAAACCACCCGCCCGGCAATGAGCAGTAAGCTCAGGCCCAGGGAGGCAGCCAGCACGAGCAGGAGCGTAAGGCGGGCGCGGGTGAAGGAGAGCGGGGCGGACATGGAAGCGAAGGTAGCGCGGGTTTTCAACCCGCGCGTGGAGCCGTTCTGCGGCGTTACGACAACCCAGCGCGGGTTGAAAACCCGCGCTACTGCCCGCCCGCTGCAAAGCGCAACTGCGCTTGCGTTTGGGCGTATTTGGCTTGCAGCTCGGCCAGTTTTTGGCGGGCGGCGAGCAGGCTTTGTTCGCGGGAGTTGATGAGGAACACCGTGCTCTCGCCGTTGTCGAAGCGGATTTGCTCGCCGTTGCGGAGGATTTCGTAGCTGCGGGTGGCTTGCTGCTGGATGCGGAGCTGTTCGAGCAGGGCCTGCCAGTCGTTGGCGGCGGCTTGCAGGGCGTTGCCGATTTGGCGCTGGTCGTTGCCGAGCTGGAAGCCCGCGTCGCGCAGCTTGAGCTGGTTGAGCTGGCGCTTGGCGCGTTCGGCCCGCAGCAAAATGGGGTAGGCGAAGCTCAGGCCCAGCTTGTAGTTGTTGGCCGAATAGCCCCGGAACGACTCGCCGCCGGGGCCGCCCTGGAGGGCGAAGGGCTGGCCGGGCAGCAGCAGGTTGTAATCGAGGGCGAGTTTGGGCAGGAGCTTGTTGGTGAGCAGGCGGTTTTCGAGCCCGAGCTGTACTTGCTTGGCGCGGGTTTTGGCCAGGTCGGGGTGCTGCTGCTGGGCCAGCAGGGCCAGGGCGGCGAGGGTATCGGGCGGCAGCGGGCGCCAGGCGGTGGCCGGCAGCAGGGCCTGGGGCCGGGCGGCGGCGGGCAACTCGCGGGGCCGGGTGTCGGCATCCCAAAGGTAGCTGCCCACCACGAGGCCGGCGTTTTGCCACTGCACCCGGCCGGCCACGCGCTGCCCCTGGCGGTTGAGCAGCTCGGTGAGGGCCTCCACGGAATCAATCGGGGCGAGGTCGCCGGCCAGTACGCGCTGGCGGGTGGCGGCGAAGCGGGTGGCGGCCACCAGCTCGTTGCTCGTGAGCAGGCGCAGGCGCTGGGCGGCCAGCGCCCACTCCCAGTAGTCTTTGCTGGCCGAAAGTAGCAGCTTGTTGCGGGCGGCGCGGCGCTCGGCATCGGCCAGCCCCACCAGGGCCTGGGCCACGCGCACGGCGGTGCGGCGCTCGTCCATCAGCAGGCCCTGGCCCAGGGGCACGCTCAGGCCCACGTAGCTCAGGCCGCTGCCGGCGGTGTAGTCCATCGGGTTGAGGTAAGTGCCCACGCCTCGGTCCCAGCC
>JANYFQ010000102.1 GCA_025362615.1 Hymenobacter sp.
CGTGGCTCACGTCGGGTAGATGAGCCGCCAGGTGGGTGCAGGTGTAGTTGCGCGGCGTACTGAGCAAGTAGTCAATGTAGGTGCGTTGGGTCAGCATGGCAGTATTTTTGGCGCAAGTTCGCTACCGGTGCGTAAGTCCTACTACAATATGTCGGGCAACATTTTCCTGGCCGGGGCCCTGGCAGCGGCGGGCTACCGGTCCTTGCTTTTTGATTACCGGGGCTTCGGCCACAGCCAGGCATTTGCCATCGACCCGCAACGGCTCTATTACGAAGAATTTACTACCGACCTGCAAACCGCACTGGCCGAAGCCAAACGCCTGCGCCCCGCCGACCGGGTGGGCATTCTGGGGTTGTCGATGGGGGGCCTGGTGGGCGCGGAGGTGGCGGCGAGCGCCCGGCCCGACTTTCTCATCACCGAAGGCTACCCGGCCGACCTGCCGGCCCTGGTGGCCTACCAAAAAGCCGCCAACAACAAAACCGTAACCCTCCCCGCCGCCGCCGCCGCCTACCCCACCGTGGCCGCCCGCGTACTTTGCCCCTGGCTGCTCGTTGCCGGCAAACAAGACAAAAACACGCCCCTCGCCGGGTCGGCGGCCGTGGTGCGGGCCGCTGGCAAAGGCCAGCGCCGGGCGCTCCTGACCGTAAATTGCGGCCACCTGGGAGCCCAGCAAAAGCTCACCAAAAAAACCCACGCCGATGGCTACGTGCGGGCCATCGGGCGGTTTTTGGGCGGCGGGGCGTAAGAATGTTTCGCGGCGGCAGCAGGGGCCGGGGCGTTGCTTGCGGGCCAGTTATCACCCGCGAAAACTGCCCTCCGCTCCTCAAAAAAACACGCTCGCGTTCAGCTTCACGTAGAACGGAGTGCCGGGCGTGAAGTGCAGCTCATCGACCCCGTTCACGCCTTCGCGCTGCGGGCTGAGCAAGCGGGTTTGGGTGGCAAACTGGGCTTGGTTCCAGCGCACGTTGAGCAGGTTTTCGGCGGTGGCTCCGAGTTGGAAGCGGGGCGTGGTGTAGCTCAGCACGGCATCGAAGAGGAAGTAGCCCCGGGCGGTAATGGAGCCGTCGTCGTTGGCCGGGCGGCTATCGATGTGGCGGTAGCGGAGGCTGCCGCTCAGGCCGGTGGGGGCCTTGTAAGTGAGGCCGCCGATGCTGGTGAAGGTAGGGGCCAGCGGGATGTAGTTGGCGTTGGCGGGCGCATCAATCTGCCGGCCGTGGTTGTAGTTGAGGTCGGTGTCGAGAAACACGCGCTTGCTGAGTTGGTAACGCAGGGCCAGGTCGATGCCATAGCGTTGGGTGGGGCCGGTGCTTTCGGTCTGCCCGTCGTCGCCGACGTACACCAGTTCGTCCTGCAAGTGCAGGCTCCATAAGGCCACGTTGGCCACTAGGCCGGGCACTGGCTTGAAGGTGCTGCCCACCTCGTAGCCCAGGGCGCGGGGCAACACCGGGGCGTTGGCATCGCGCACCACGGCGCGGGCATCGTTGGAGTGGAAGCCAAAACCGGAACGCACAAATAGCTGCACGTCGGGCCGCAACTGGTAATAGAAATTCAGCTTGGGCGACACCAGGGCGTGGGTTACGCGGCCCCGCAGCGGCTGGAGTTTGGCGACGGTGTCGGCCAGTACGCCCCGAAAGTCAAACGTGAACACGTCGGCCCGCACGGCAGCGTTCACCGTGAGGCGGTCGGTCAGGGTCAGGGTTTCGTCGAGGTAGGCGTTGAGGTTGCGCTCGTAAAGCCGGCCGGAAGTTACGATGTCGAGGATGGTGCGCTGCCGGGCGTTTCGCAAAGCCAGGCCGGCATCATCGAGGCGTGTGCCCAGGCCCAGGGTGCTGTGCAGGGTGCGGCTCCCGAGCTGGTCGTTGCGGTCGTAGGTGCCGGTGTAGCCGTAGATGTTACGCCCGGTTTCGGTTTGGTTGATTTGGTCGCCGTTCACCGAATCGCGCAGAAAAAAACTGAAGTTAGAAAACAGATTAAAATCGTAGCGCGAGTAGTACGCCTGCTGGCGCAGCACGGCATCGTGGGGCAGGGCCGTGGTGACGACGGCCGAGGCGTTGGTGCGGCTGGTGCGCCCGCCCTCGCTGGGGTCGATGCTGCCGTAGCGCGAGATGAGGCCCTCATTCACGCCCCGGTCGGGTATCTGGCCACTGGCGTCCCAGTTGGAGGTGAAGTGCGAGCCGAGCAAGGTCAGCGACGTATTTTCGGAAAGCTGCCCGGTGTACTTAGCCAGGCCATTGAAGCGCTTAAAATGCTGCTTGGCATCGAAATACGAGTTGGTAAAATAATATTCGCTGGCCACGTAGGCGCTTTCGGCCCGCTTGCTGAACAGGTGGCGGCCGGTGGGCAACAAGTCGAGCATCACCAGCGCCCGGCGGGTGTCGAACTGGCCCATCTCCACTTTTACCTGCGAATGGTCGAGGCGGGTTTTGGTGAGGAACTCGCCCGCGCCGGCTGTGGCAAAATCGCCGAAGCGGGCCGTGTACGGGCCTTTGTACACCTTGAGCTGCTCCACCGTTTCCGGTATCACGAAGTGAAAGTCGGCGTAGCCCTGGCCGTGGGCGTGGCTCACCATGTTCACGGGCAGCCCGTCGATGCTGACGGCGAAGTCGGTGCCGTGGTCGCAGTCGAAGCCGCGCAGGAAGATTTGCTCGGCCTTGCCGCCCCCGGCGTGCTGGGCGATGAAGAGGCCCGGCACCAGCCGCAACAGGTCCTGGGCCGAATTTACGGGCCGCAAAAGCTTATCGATGTGGCTGATGGCGGCCAGGCTTTGGTTGGGGTCGCGGGGTTGGCTCACGCTTACCTCGGCCAGGTTGAGGGCAGCCGGGGCCAGCGGCAGGGTGAAGCTGCGGTTTTCGCCCGCCGCCAGCGTGAGGGGCACCGTTTGCCCCCGGTAGCCCAGTGCTCCAATGCGAAGATTGTACGTTCCGGTGGCCACGCCGTTCAGCCGAAACTGCCCCAGTGCATCGGTCGCCGTGCCGCCGGGGCCGCCTTCGAGCGTCACGCGCACGTCGGGCAATGGCTGTCCCGAGAGCGAATCGGTGACGGTGCCGCGCAACGTGGCCGTGCCTTGGGCCTGCACCGCAGTTGGGGCCAATAAATTCAGCAATAAGCTGACGAGTGGCAGCAAGCAAGCCGCCGCACCCCGCCCCCGCAAACGCTGGGCGGTGGTTTTCAGTAGGAAAAAAAACTTCATTATCGGGCAAAAAACGGCGGCCCCGGCCGGACTTCAACAGCCCAGAACGCAGCGCCAAAATGAGAAATAAGTAAAAACGAGGCTGCACCAAAAGCACAGTTCAGCCTAGCCCAACCCGCACGGGTTCAGCGTTTTCCACTTATCCCCGTCTTGGCGGCGGATAAATCAGTACGCCAAACCCCGGCCCCGGTGCGGGCACGGGTGCCGGTACCTGGCGGGCACTGGCGGCAGCAAACGCTAGCCGCCCCGGCAACAGCACCCCGGCAGTGGCCGGGCAATGCACATCCAGCCCCTTTAACTGGGCCAGAAAATGCAGCCCGGCCCCGGTGGGCAGCTTCACGCGGGCCTCGTGCTGCGGCTCGCCGTTGCAATGCTCGAAACAGTCGAGCCGCAGGTAATTGTGCTGCTGGCATTCGGTAGAATGCCGGTACGGATGCGCTGCGGAAAATGCAGGAGCCGCCGGCCGGCTCACGCACAGGCCGGCCCCTACCATCAGCAGGTAGTTGGCAAGGAGCAGGACGGCGAGCAGGGAACGCATTGTTTTTTAGCTCTTAGCTAATAGCTGTTGGCCATTAGCTTTTTGATTAGGACTTACGCACTCGGTGAAATTTGCCAACCGCGAAGCGGTGATATGTTGGTAGTAACGGCATGGATGGCAGGCCCCAACCGCGAAGCGGTGACACCTGCCGCCCCTGATAGGTGCCACCGCTTCGCGGTTGGGAAATTCAGCAAATAACTTGACTATCAACATGACACCGCTTCGCGGTTGAGTGGAGTGCGTAAGTCCTATTGATAATTCCCGCCATCACGCGGGGCAATCAGCAAGTTCATTCTAACCCCTTTCATCTTGACTCTCTTGGCCTTATCGCCCTAAAAAAGACTAACAGCTAACAGCCATCAGCTAAACTAAAAAAACACTCGTTGCACCGTCCAGTACGCCGCCACCAGCCCAATGACGGCCGATACCGGCAGCACCACGCGGCGCTTGTACCAGGGCTTGCTGCCGGCCCAGCGGCCAATGAGCGCCCAGCAGGCCAAAATCACTGTTACCTGCCCCAGCTCCACGCCCACGTTGAACGAGATGAGGGAGCCGAAGTAGTCTTTCTGCGGCAAGCCGAGGCCGGTCAGGACGCTGGCGAAGCCCATGCCATGCACCAGCCCGAAACCGAACACCACCACCAGTCGCCACGGGTTAAGCTTCTCGAGGATGACGTTTTCAATGGCTACAAACAGGATGGAGAGCGCAATTATCGGCTCAACCACCGCCGAGGGCGGGGCAATAAGGCCGTACATGGCCAGCCCCAGCGTGATGGAATGCGCCACCGTGAAAGCCGTGGCCTGCCAGAGCACCGGCTTCAGGCGCGGCTCCAGAATGTAGAGGCTGATGATGAAGAGGATATGGTCGAGCCCCAGCGGCAAATAATTCTCGTCGAGCGCCAGAATATGCTCGAAGCCCAGCTTCAGGTACGTGCCAAAAATTTCGGTACGCGAAAGCTTGGAAAGGTCGGTGTTGAGGACGTGCGCGGCAGCCGGCAGCGCCAGCAGGAGCAGCAGCGGAAGCAGGGAGCGGAGGACGGCCGGACGTTTCAAGGGGAGTGTCTTATTTCTTATTTCTTATTCTTAATTTTCAATGGCTTATACCCTGAGCGAGAAACCAGCAACCAGAAACAAGAAACTTAAATACGCCCCTCAACCGCCAGCTCGGGGTCGAGGTACGGAGCGGTTTTCAGGGATTTTTCGAGCAGTGCCCGGCCCTCGGCGGCTTGGCCGCTTTTGGTCATTATCAGCCCGGCGCGGCCCAGCAGCACGGGGTTTTGCGAACCGGTGCGGCGGGCCACC
>JANYFQ010000172.1 GCA_025362615.1 Hymenobacter sp.
CCGGCTTATCCGGGGGTAGGCGCCCGTTGGTCGCCAACCCCCGGCTGTGCTGTGAAACCCCTTCGGGGTAGGGCGCAACAGCCGTTTCTAGAGCGGTTCCCGAAACAGTGTACCACCAAGCTGTGCTTGGTCTTGCGTTAAAAAATACTGTAAGTCAGAAACTTACGCGAGACCAAGCACAGCTTGGTGGTACACAAAACGTGTACACCAACTTGGAAACCGCTCTAAATCCGTCCGCCACCCCATTACCCCGCTTCTATCGAAACCCCACCTTCGCCCGCACCCGGCTCAGCACCCCGGCCCCGTATTCCTGCGCCCGCCGTGCGCCCACGGCCAGGGCTGCATCCAGCGCCGACAGGTTGCTCATGTAGAAGTTGAACCGTTCGCGCTCGGGGGCGAACCGCCTCAAAATCAGTTCGTACAGCTCCTTTTTAGCGTGGCCGTAGCCATAGCCGCCGGCTTCGTAGTTGCGGGTCATGGCCTCGGTTTCGGCGGGCGTGGCCAGCAGCGAGTAGAGCCGGAACGTAACGTCGGTGGCCGGATTTTTAGGGATTTCGAGCGGGGTACTGTCCGAAATAATGGTTTTGATGGTTTTCAGCAGCTCGTTTTCGGGGGCAAACACGTCGATGGTGTTGCCGTAGCTTTTGCTCATTTTCTGGCCGTCGGTGCCCGGAATGGTCATCAGCTGGGCATCGGTGCGGGCCTGGGGCCGCACCAGGGTTTCGCCGTAGCGGTGGTTGAAGGCGGTGGCAATATCGCGGGCTATTTCGAGGTGCTGCACCTGGTCTTTGCCCACGGGCACGATGTCGGCGTCGTAGAGCAGAATGTCGGCGGCCATCAGCACAGGATACGTAAATAAGCCCGCGTTTACGTCCGAAAGCCGGTCAGATTTATCCTTGAAACTGTGCGCGTTGGCCAGCATCGGGTAAGGCGTGAAGCACGACAGGTACCAGGTCAGCTCCGTTACGTGCGGCACGTCGGACTGCCGGTAAAACAGGTTTTTTTCGTCGGCCACGTCGAACCCGCAGGCCAGCCAGGTGGCAGCCGTGGCGTAAGTGTTGTGGCGGAGCAAATTGGCGTCACGCACCGTTGTGAGCGAGTGCATATCGGCGATGAAGTACAGCGCTTCGTTGGCCGGGTTTTTAGCGAGTTCGAGGGCGGGCAAAATGGCGCCGAGCAGGTTGCCCAGGTGCGGCTTGCCGGTGGCCTGAATGCCAGTGAGAATACGGGACATTTTTTGTTTAATTGTTGAATTATTGAATTGCTTAATTGCTTAATTGTTGGCTGTTCTGGGTTGGCGAGTGCGGTTGTCCCGCAGTGGGCGCAGTGTCGTTCAGGAGCCGTATGAGCAACAATGCAACAATGCAACAATTAAACAATTATAAAAAGCTAATTTTTCAGTCGAATGCCTTGATTATGAGCTCGAACGGCCGCTGCCAACTCGGGCTTCTTGAGGCTGCCGGTGGCCAATTGGCGTTGCAGCGCGGGGTCGGCTGGGAAGAGGGCCGCCACGAAGCCGTTGGGGGCCAGTTTGGGGTCGAAGCCGGGGGTGCGGCCGGGGGCGTAGGCGAACAAGACGCTGGTGCCCGCTTTGCGCAACACCGGCAGCGTGACGTGGGCCTTGAAGTTGGTGCCCATCTCGACCTGATAGTGGTAGTTGAACAGCTCCACGGCCCCGGTTTCGACGGTTTCGAGCAACGCCGGCTCGGAGGAGCCGGCCGCCGTGCCGCTGTGAAATCGAAAGTTATCAATTCGTACAAAGCGTTGGCTGCCAACTGAAAAGCTCTTAATTTGGCTGCTGCGGAACGTGCGTTCGCGGTCGTTTTTGGTGCCCACCACGCGGGTTTGGGCGCTGCCTTCGGCCAGTACGAGGCGCAGGGTGGCGGTGCCTTTTTCGCCGGTCGTCAGCTCGTAGGTGCCTTCGGCCGGAATGAATTGGGCGGTGGCGCGGCCGGGCCAAAAGGCCAGGGCTGCCAGGAGCAATGAAAACAAGATACGCATAAAATCAGCCTAAAAATGGGTGCTAACCGCTGGATAATCAAACGCTCACATCTGCCGTTGCCGCTTTCTGTAGTTCCACCGTTTCGTCTTTGCCCAGGTAGCGGTCAATCAGAAAATGCGCCAAGTAAAGCACTGGCGTAAGCAGCACGGCGGCCGCGAACTTGTACAAGTAGTTGGTGGTAGCCACGGCCATTACTTGGTCCATCGACCAGTTGCCGAACAGCTTGAACGCCACAAACAGCACCACGAACGAATCCACGAGCTGCGAGATAAGCGTCGAGCCGGTGGCGCGGAGCCACACAAAGCGCCCGCCCGTGGCCTTGCGAATGGCGGCAAACAAGCTGGCATCCAGCACCTGGCCTACGCCAAACGCCACAATCGAGCCGGTGATGATGCCCAGGCCCTGCCGGAAAATGCTCTGGTAGGCAAAATCGATGTCGAAGGGCCGCCCGGCGTTGTCGGTTTTGTTGACATCGAGCCAGAAATCGGCGGGTGGAAGCTTGGTGGTGAGGTAGATGACACCGAAGGCAAAAAGTATCAACACCACGGTTAAGTAGCTGATGCGCAGCACCCCAGCCTTGCCAAAATATTCGTTGATGATGTCGGTCGTCACGAATACTACGGGCCAGATGAGCACGCCCGCCGTGAGGTTACCGGGCAGGCCCATCAATTTATCCGCCGAAAATATCTTGACCCCGATGATTTCGGCCAGCAGCGCATTCACCAGAAAGATACCGCTGAGGACGAGGTAAAGCTGGGTCTTCTTAGCTGTTAGCTTTTGGCTGTTAGCTGTTAGCTTGCGGTCTTCCATATTGATGGGTTTTTGGGTCAAATAGCTAACAGCCATCAGCTAACAGCTCAGATAAGTTGGTGCGGGCGGGCGGCTTTTTTCGCCGCCCGCCCGCTTCAGATTGCACAGCCAGGAGGGGCAGGTTTGCGCGGGCAAACCGCCTGTGCCGAAGCGGGCGGGCGGCGAAAAAAGCCGCCCGCCCGCACCGCCCAGGGCCGCCGCCGGCCGGAACGGCTTCGAAACCTAAAGGCTCACCAGCAGCCCTTCAATGGCCAGCTCGGCCGTTGGGTACACGGCCTGGGCCTCGGCCAGCAGCGGCTCCAGGGCTTTGTAGCGCGACGAGAAATGGCCAATCAACAGGCGTTTTGCCCCGGCCAATTGAGCCAGTTCGGCGGCCTGCCGGGCGGTGCTGTGGTGGGTTTGGGCGGCCCGCTCGTGCAGGTCGTGGAGGAAAGTGGCTTCGTGATAAAGCAAATCAACCCCTTGAATATGAGTGGCTAGGTCGGGCGTATAAAGCGTGTCGGAGCAAAAGGCGTAGCGGCGTGAGGGCGGGGCGGGGGCACTGACGGCGGCGTGGCGCAGGCCGGCGGGCAAGTTGTCGTCGGGCTCCAAATCGTGGCCCTGGGCGAGGCGGGCGAGCTGCGCGGGGCGCAGGCCGGGCGGCAGTAAGTCTTTGAGCAGGTTGGCGCGGCGCGGCTGCTCGGCAAACAGGTAGCCGGCGCACGGAATGCGGTGGCGCATGGGCAGTGTGGTGGCCGTGAGGTGGGCATCGGCGTACACCTCGGCTACCTGTTCGGTATCGACGCACACAAACTCCATCCCGAAGGCGAGCTGCATTCCCGAAACCCGCATCTGGGTCGTCAGCACTTCGTCCAAACCGGGCGGCCCGACAATGGTCAGCGTCTGCGAGCGGCCCTGCAAGTGCATGGTTCCCAGCAGCCCAAAGACGCCAAAGTAATGGTCGCCGTGGAGGTGGGAGATGAAAATGGCCCGCAGGTGATGGGGCCGCAGGCGGTGTTCGAGCAGCCGCCACTGGGTGCCCTCGCCGCAATCCACGAGGTATTGCTGGCCGCCGGCCGTGAGCAGCTGGGCCGTGGGGTGGCGGCCCTGGGTGGGCGTGGCCGAAGCCGAACCAAGTATTTTCAGCTCAAAATTCAAGGGGAGTTTCTGGTTTCTGGTTTCTGGTTGCTTGTTTTCCGGTTTAGGCTCGAAAAAGAAAGGCTACCGGGAGTCGGTTTCAAGAACCAACGGCCGGTAGCCTCTTCAACAAGCAACTAGAAACCAGAAACCAACAACACCTTATTCCTTATCCGTCAAATCGCGCTCGATGGTGTGCAGAAACACGCGGTCGATGCCTTCTTCGATGGTGGGCAGGATATGCAGCACCGATTCGAGCTTGGAAATGGTGATGAGCTTGAGCACGTGGTCTTGCAGGCCCACAAGCACCAGCAGGCCGCCGGTGGAGTTGCACAAGCGGTTGGCGATGAGGATGGAGCTGAGCCCCGACGAGTCGGTGTACTTGACGTTGGAGAGGTCGAGAATCAAGTTGTTAATACCTTCGGCGTTCAGCTTCACGAACTCTGATTTCAAGTCGGGGGCCACCGTGGTATCCAGTTTTTTCTCCTCGATGGTGATGGTGGTGTAGCTGTCCTTTTTATCGATGGTGTACTTCATGGCGGCGGGCGCGGTCGGCTAAGTGAGGGGGCGAAGGTAGCGCACAAACCCGAAACCTGAAAACAGGGCCGGTGGTTTGGCGGGGTTTGGCTCAGCGGGCGGCGGCGGGCGGCCCGCCAAAGGTGAGCGAGGCCCAGGTGGAGTACCAGTCGGCGCGGGGGCGCAGGGCGGGCGGGGCGGGCACCATGCCCACGGCGGCCAGCAGGTAGGGGCCAGGCCCTAATAGTTTGATAATGACACGGCCGGCGCTGTTGGTGCGCGTGGCAAATCGGGTGGTGGGCAGGCCGCCCGGCTGCCGCTGCCACACCTGCACCAGCCCGCCGCGCACCGGCAGGCCCGCCCGCAGCAGCCGCACCGTGAGGCTGCGGCCGGCCGCGAGGCGGTAGGGGTTTTGCTCGGGCACCAGCTCCAGAGGCAGGCCGCGGGGGCGCAGGGCGGCGCTGTCGGTGGCGGGCGGGGGCAGGGCGGCGGGGGCGGCCACTTGCAGCAGGGTTTTGGCGCAGCGGCGGTAGGCTTCGCGGCCGGGCTGGGCGGTGGTGCCTTCCTCGCGGCGCTTTTCGAGGATGAAATCGAGGCCCTCGGCCTGGAGGTACTGGGTGAACTGGGCAGCGGGCAGCTCGTTGAAGCTCTCGGCGCTCTGGAGCACCAGGGTGTGCAGGCCGGGGCGGCTGATGGCGAGGCGCAGGCTGTCGGCGGGCGCGAGGGCGGCGGTGTCGGCCGGGGTGGGGCCGTAGCGCACGAGGCGGCGGATTTTGGTGGCGCGGCCGGGCCAGGGCTGGCCCGCAAAGTTTTCGCCCGTCAGCAGTTGCAGCGTCGTGGTTTCGTGGGGGGCCAGGCGCAGGCGCGGGGCTTCAAGCCAAAACTCGTGGGCCAGGGCGGCGGGGGCGAAGAGAAAGAGGAACGGAAGGGCGCGGCGCATGGGATGGGAGGCGTATTGCAGCCGCTTCATTTGGCGTTTAGTGGAGCGCTTCGCTTTTTTTCAAGCCAGGCAAGCCCGATTTCGCCAGCCGGGCGTTGGCCTGGGCCAGTTTGGCCGGAAAAAGCACCACGTTGTCGTAGCGGTCCAGCGCCGGGTCGATGCGGACAGCGGGCACCTTTTTTTCGTTGATTTCGAGCAGCGTTTTCATGCGCCGGCTGTGCTGATTTTCTTGATTCGGGGCACCCACCACCAATTGCTGGCTTCAACGGGACAGAAGGCCTGGGCGGTAGTATTCGACTGTGTAACCGTCGCGGCCCTCGAAACTAAATTTGATGAACAATTTGGTTGCCCCCATCCTTGCCCTGGGGTTTGGCGTTGGTTCAGGGTTGAACTGCCAATGGCCTTTGGGTATTATTTGGTCAAGGCCCAACTGTTGTATCTGTTCGTTGGGCGATGGGGTAAAATTTTGAATGCGTGGGCTGCACACTTGGCTCGTGGTATCAATCTGCACTTGAACCAAAATAATTCCCGTAAGCTTGCGCGTGCTTTTTTCGGGTAGATTGGCGTGGAAAAAAGCATCGGGCGAAGTACCGACAAGCCCTGCTTTAGGAGTGCCGCAGTCAATGCAAAAACTTGTTGGCTGAACGCCGCAGCTTTTGTAGTCAATGATTTTGCCTTGCGTCATCTTCTGTGGTGATGTTTGGGCGACGGCGAGAAAAGGGACCATTGCAAAAAAACTTAGCGTGTAGCGAGAAAGATTGAGCATGAACTGAGAAGATTTTTGTGATGGATTGATGGTTTGTTCAGGTTTCAGCCCCGCTCCAACGCCAACGCATAAGCCCGGTCGTAATAAACCCGTAAATTTTTCCAGTCAAAAAGCTCCGCCGAACTCTCCACCGCGTTGCGCTGCATGATGCGCTCGCGGCGGTTGAGGAGCACAAATTGCCACATCATATCGGTCAGTTCCTCGGCCGATTCGTCAAAGGTTTTTTCCTGGCGGTGGACCACGAAAATGCCTTTTTGCTCGGGGTCGGGGATGGTTTGGAGCACGTAGTCGCCGAAGCCGGAGAGGTCGCTCGTGATGGCGGGTACGCCGCGGGCCACGCATTCGAGGGGCGTGTAGCCCCAGGGTTCGTAGTACGAAGGGAACACGCCCAGGTGGCAGCCGCGCACAAATTGCCCGTACTCCATGCCCAGCAGCGGGGAGGAGGGCGACACAAAATCGGGGTGATAGACGATTTTTACGCGGTCGTGCTGGTGGTTGAGGAGCTGCGAGCGGCGCAGGAAGGCGAGGATGTCGTCGTCTTGGTCGTTCACCAGGTTGTGGGTGATGATGGCGGGCAGGGCCTCGGTTTTCCAGGATTGCAGGGTGCGGCGGTAGCGCAGTTTCCAGTAGTCGTCCACCATGCCGTTGAGTTCGGGCAGGCGGTGGTCCTGGCTGGCGGCGGCGGCCACAAACAGGCGCTCGTCCACTTGCCGGGCCACGGCGTGGCAGGTTTCGCGCACTTCGTTGAGCACGGCGCGGCGTTCGAGCACCTGGGGGTTGATGCTGGTGAAGGGCCGTTTGGTGATGAAAAACATGACGACCTGGCCTTCCATGCCCGACTCCTGGATGCGGTGGTTGAGGCGGGCCAGGGCTTCGAGGGTCAAATCAAACCCCTTGTTGTGGTACTCGTAGCGCCCCGACGTAAAAAGGTAAAGCGTCTTATCCAAATCGAAAGCGTACGACTGGAAGAAGTGCGAAATGACGAACTCGTGGATTTTGGCCTTGTACTGCTGGTGCAGGTTCTGGAACTCGTGCAGCGCCACGAAGCGCTCGATGTTGAGGCCGTTGGGCAGCACGATGTCGGGAATGCGGTCCAATAAATAAATGCACTCGCGCACCGTCAATTCGCTCACCGTCGTGAAGACGTGGGCGCCGTGGGCGGCGGCGCGTTCCATGGTCACGGCCGGCTCGATGTTGAAGTGGCGGGCCTCGGTTTGCCAGTCCACCCGCATGAGGTGGTCGTAGAATTCGGGGTCGTTCATGGCCAGGTAGCGGCCCAGGAGCGTGGCGTGGGTGGTGAAGAGAATGTGCGCCCGCACCCCGGCCCGGCGCAGGGGCGGGATGGCCACGCCGGTCATCCACTCGTGAAAATGGGCCAGCAGGCGCTGCTGGGGCAGCATTTGGGCGGCCAGGTGCCGCAAAAACACGGTGCTCAGGTGCCCGAAGGCGATGACCTGGTGCAGCAAATCGTCGTTGTCGGGGGCCGGAATGCCGTGGTGCTGCCACAGCTCGGCCTTGAGCCGGGGCAGTTGGTCGTAGGCCTGAAACGGGTTGATGAGCACCGTGCGCGGGCGGCCCGTCACGAGCCAGGTGCCGAGATGCACGTCGTAGCCTTCGGCCCGCATGGCCTTCACGGCCAGGGCAAAGGCGTCGGTGGCGGTGTCGAACTGGTAGTCGTCGTAGGGCTCGAACTCGCCCTGGGCCTGCTGCGGAAAATACGGCCCCAGCAGGCAGTAGCGGCTGCCCCAGGCGGGCATGGTGGCGGGCACCTTGCTGCGGATGACGGTGTAGATGCCGCCCACCTGGTTGCAGACTTCCCAGGCGGATTCGACCAGCAAGGCATCGGGAAATAAGGCGGGGGAAGCGGGCGCGGCGGGCTGCATGGGGCGGGCGAGTGGGATGGGGCCGCAAGATAAGGGGCGTTTTTAATGAAGAATGAAGAATTGGGAAGGAGGAGGTTTGGGAGGCACGGCGGGCAGGTGCGGCGGAGCGGGTTGGGTGTATGTTTGCTGGCAAAATAATTCCCCCTCAAAAAACCGCACACGGTGGCGCGGGCCTCCTGGCCCGTGCCGCCTACCAGGGGGCCTCTGGCCCCCAATCGTTGAACGGTTTTACCCGGACGGTT
>JANYFQ010000226.1 GCA_025362615.1 Hymenobacter sp.
AAGCCGCCCGCCCGCACCGCATAGTTGGATAGGTACTTAGGCCAAACCCGCTCACTAAGCACCAAGCAATGAGCACCAAGCGCCCTACTTCAATACCGGCAACTGCCAGTCATCCAATGCACTGGGCTGGGCCATCAATGCTTCAATATCGGCCACGGTGCGCGGCGCGGCGGCCGACAGGTTTTCGTAGCCGGTGGGCGTTATCAGCACATCGTCTTCAATGCGAACGCCGGTGTTCCACCATTTGGCATCGCAGGGGGCACCGGCGGGAATGTAAATTCCCGGCTCAACGGTGATGACTTGCCCAGCAGCCAGCGGCCCGTAACGGCCGCGGTCGTGTACATCCAACCCCAAGTAATGGCTGGTGCCGTGCGGAAAATAAAGGCGAAAATCTTCCTTTTTTCGGATGATTCCCAGCTTAATAAGCCCCTGGGCCACGACTTCCTGGGCAGCGCGGCCGGGGGCCGAAAACGGGTTGCCGGGGCGGCAGGCGGCCAGGCCGGCTTCCTGGGCGGCCAGCACCAGTTCGTAAATCTGACGCTGGGCCGGCGAGAAGGTGCCGCTCGGCGGGGCCGTGCGGGTCACGTCGGCGGTGTAGCCGTGGTATTCGGCCCCGCAGTCCATGAGCAGCAAGTCGTTGTCGAGGCGCAGGCGGTCGTTGGCTTCGAAGTGCAGAATGCAGCCGTTGGCCCCGCCACCCACGATGCTGGGGTAGCCCTGAAACTCGGCCCCGTAGCGCCGGTACACGTACTCGTGCAGGCCCTGCACGGCCATTTCGCCCATGTCGGGGCGCAGCAGCTTCAGCACTTCGCACTGGGCGGCAGTGCTGATGGCGATGGCACGGCGCAGCAGTACCAGTTCCTCGGGCGATTTGGTTTCGCGTAGCTCATCCAGAATTTCGCCCAGCGTGGCGCCGTCGTAGCGGCCGGGCGGCGTGGGGCTGATGGCAGCCCGGCGCTCGGCTTTGGTGGTGGCCGCAAGGTAGGCTTTCACCGACGGGTCGGTGGCCAGGCCGGGGCGCTCGACAAGAAGTTCCTGGAGAAAGGTCCGGGCATCGTCGGCCTGGGTAAGTCCGTATCGCTTAAGGGTTTTGTAGATGACGGTGCGCGTCGGGTCGTAACTGGCCGGCAGGCCGCTCTGCTGCCGAAACGTGGCCACGAGGCTGGCTAAATCGGCGGGGTCTTTGGGGTCGTCGCGGGCATCGGCGGGCAGGTCGAGGAACAGAATCTGGTCGAAATCAGCCCAGCCGATGCCAGCAGTGGCGAAGGCGGTGTTGTCGGCCGCGAATTGCAAACCCAGCACCTCGCGCACGTTGGCCGCGCCCCGGCGGCGGCCCGTCCACTGCTCGGCGGCGGGGTCGCGGGGCAAGCCAAACAGCGCTTCGGTAATGCCCGACTGCCCGCCCACGGTGCGCGGCTCCTTAAATAGGACCAGCGCAGCATCCGGCTCTTCGTAACCCGTAAGATAATAAAAATCAGGGTTTTGGTGGTAGATGAAATTAACGTCGTTGGCGCGGTTGCGAACCGGGGCGGCAAACAAGATGGCTATACCGTGCGGCGGCAACAGCGCCCGCACCCGCTCGCGGCGCTCGCGGTGGAAGGCAGGCGGCAGGAAATCGACGGGGCGCGGCGGGGCCGGGGCCATTGCCAACACGGGGCGGCTGGCCGGCAAGGGCACCGTTTTGGCGGGACTCACTTGCTGAGCCTGAACGGGCTGTAAAGGCCCGCAAGCCAGCAGCAACCCCAGGGAAAAGATTATCGGATTTAACATATATAACTTACGCGCTCCACCCAACCGCGAAGCGGTGTTATGTTGGTAGTCAAGTGGTTTGACGAATTTCCCAACCGCGAAGCGGTGGCACCTATCAGGGGCGGAAGGTGTCACCGCTTCGCGGTTTTGGGCTGGCTTCCATACCATTACTACCAACATAGCACCGCTTCGCGATTGGCAAATTTCACCGAGTGCGTAAGTCCTAAACATAGTAACTGCTGTTACGCGGGCTGTTTCTTGTTTCTCGTTTCTTGTTGCTTGTTGGTGGTTTCTGGGCGGTTTTTGAGGCACTAACGCAACGAGAAACAAGCAATGAGAAACAACCTGAAACACAAAACGCTCGAATCGCCCGCGTAACAGCAGATAGTAAAAGGACGAGCCAAGACACTAAAAAGCTGCCTGGAACAACACCGTAAGCCCCGAACATACCGCTACCGGACACGCGCAAGCCTCTTATTGGCTGAATTGGAGCGGTTCCCAGAACAGTGTACCACCAAATTGGAAACCACTCCGATTATTCTCGTGCCCCGGCGTTACAGCAAAGCAAAGCCATACAGACCGTTACGAAAGCCAATGCAATACCCCAACACAGCCAGCGGTGCATCCTTTACATCCATTAAATCCGCTTGAATCGGCGGTTTAGAAGTTAGGGGACAGCAAATATTTATGATAAAAATCGTCAATGATTTTCACTGCCTCGCTGGCATCGTCCACAATCTGCACCAAGGCCAGGTCTTCGATGGAAATGTTGTGCTCCTCGTGCAGCATGACCTCGGTAATCCACTGAAACAGGCCGTTCCAGTACGCCGACCCAACCAGTACGATGGGAAAACGGCTGATTTTTTTGGTCTGAATCAGCGTCATGGCCTCGAACAATTCATCGAGCGTACCAAAGCCGCCGGGCATACCAACGAACGCCTGGGCGTATTTCACAAACATCACTTTCCGCACAAAGAAGTAGTCGAAGTTGATGCACTTGTCCTGGTCGATGTAGATGTTGTGGGTTTGCTCGAAAGGCAGCTCAATGTTGAGGCCCACCGACTTACCGCCTTCGGCGCGGGCACCTTTATTGCCCGCTTCCATGATGCCGGGGCCGCCGCCCGTTATCACGCCGTAGCCGTGGCGCACGAGCTTGGAGGCAATTTCCTCGGCCAGCTGATAGTACGGGTTGTCGGGCTTGGTACGGGCCGAGCCGAAGATGCTGACGCACGGGCCAATCTTCGACATCTTTTCGAAGCCTTCGACAAACTCGGCCATTACCTTAAAAATCTGCCACGAGTCGGCGATTTTTATTTCGTTCCAGTCCTTGTCCACCAACGCTTTGCGCAGGCGCTGCTCGTCTTCGGTGGTGATGGCGTGGCCGTTGTTCTGGTCGCGGATTTCGGTGATGGTCGTCAGCTTGTCGTCGTTTACGTTGGGCTGCTTAATGGTTTTGCCGCTGCCGGCATTCAGCATCTCATCCGAGAGTTTGGTGGTGCTTTGTTTGGGGGTCTTCTCGATTTTGGACATAATGCCGGGTGAAAACGCCGTGCCCGCACGGCAGAAAAAGAAAAACGCCCCGCAAAAACGGGGCGGTCAAAAGTAGGGCCTCAAAGTTACCGAATTGTTATCGAACGGCCATCGTTTTTGTTTTCCCAAGTAGCGCCTGCTACAACAGCGGCCTACACAAGCTCGCGCAGTGCCCGCCCAAACGCCGCCTGCGCCACGCCCGTGCGGGCCGGGTGCTCGGCCCGCGTCCGCTCCAGCGCCGCGCCGATGATGCGCGAAATATCCGCAAAAATAGCCGCGTCGGTGATTTCAGCCCCCGTTTCCATCAGGTAGGCAAACACCCGCGCCATGCCGCAGTTGGCAATAAAGTCGGGCACCACGCCGGTGTGCGCATCGGCAAACTCGCCGGTGGGGCCAAAGAAAATTTCGGGGTCGGCAAAGGGCACGTTGGCTCCGCAGCTAATTACCCGCAACCCGTTCGCCAGCAAGGCTTCTACCTGGGCGCGGGTCAGCAAACGCGAGGCCGCAGCGGGCACGAAAATCTCGGCCCCGAGGCTCCAGATTTCGGCATTTACTTCCTCAAAAGGCAACACATCCGATGCCGCCAGGGCGTTGCCGTCGCGGTTGAGCAAGAGGTGGCGTACTTCTTCCAGCGTCAGGCCGTTGGGGCGCAGCAGACCGCCAGCACGGTCGATGATGCCCACTATTTTTACGCCCTGCCCGGCCAGGTAGTAGGCTGCCGCCGCGCCCACATTGCCCCAGCCCTGGATGATGGCCCGCTGCCCGGCCGGGGCTGCGCCCAACCACAACCGGTAGTAATGCGCCACGGCCTCGGCCACGCCATAGCCGGTGATAAGGTCGGCGATGGTGTACTTACGGGCCACCGAAGGCGAAAATTTTGCATCCTCCACAACTTTCACTACCCCCTGCCGGAGCTGCCCAAGTTTCTGGATTTTTTGGGGTTCGGTGGCGTGGTAGTGGCCCGTCACTACGCCTTCCTGCGGGTGCCAAAGGCCGTATTCTTCGGTAATGGGAATTACTTCGTGTATTTCGTCCACGTTGAGGTCGCCACCGGTGCCGTAATAATTTTTAAGCAACGGGAAAACAGCCCGGTACCAGCGCTCAAGTACCCCGCGCTTGCGGGGGTCGGCGGGGTCGAAGTTGATGCCGGACTTGGCCCCGCCAATGGCAGGCCCCGACACGGTAAATTTCACCTCCATCGTTTTGGCCAGACTCTCTACTTCGCGCTTGTCCAACCCTTTACGCATCCGGGTGCCTCCGCCGGCAGCGCCACCGCGTAACGAATTGATGACCACCCAGCCCTCGGCCTCCGTTTCGGAATCTTTCCATTCGAAAACGATTTCCGGACGTTTTTCTTCAAATTGCGTTAATAAGTCAAACATCTTTAAAAGTAACCGTTAGGGAGCAAGAAGCTGACCCAAAGGTAAGACCGGCCTGTTGAGCGGGCAATTGAAAGCCAAATTGCACTTTGCAAAATTTTAAAACCGGCCTTTTGATACTATTCTTACCCAAGAAGCAAATATTATTTGCTATTTTTGCGTCCTGTTTCGAAACTTTATTTCAACAAAATACCTTTTTGCGGGTATGCTGCTGAACTTGTTTTTCCGCAGGCGTTAATCTTCTCCAACATCCCCCTTTTTTAATGAAACCACTCCACACGCGCGTTGATGCGCAACAACTGGACCGTGCAGCCGCCATGCTCAAGGTTCTTTCGCACCCCAAGCGCCTTGCCATTGTCGATTTGCTCGGCAAAACCAAAGGCAAGGACAACCAAATGTCTGTCACGGACATTTACCAAGCACTAGAATTGCCACAGGCCATTGCTTCGCAGCACCTCATTACCCTCAAGGACCGGGGCGTACTGAAGTCCACAAAGCTCGGCACTAAAATCTACTACTCACTGGCTGTACCTCAGCTTTTGAAAGTAATCGAAACGCTGGAAGACTATTCTTCGAAGCTGTAGCTCAACACTAATTGATGTCAAAAACCGGCTTTCTGCTTGCAGAAGGTCGGTTTTTATGTTTTTACGGGCGCAAGCGTCGTATTCAAAAACCGGGTGTGCAAAGCCAGTACTTGCGGAATGAGTAGTTCACCCCCGTCGTTGTGAAGAACATACTGGGCACGGGCTATTTTTTCGGCATCGGGCAACTGTTGGGCCATGATGGCTTCGATTTGCTGGAGGCTGCGGTGCGGGTCGCGGTGGAGTACGCGGGCTAGGCGCACGGCTGCCGGGGCTGTCACGGCAATTACGCCGTCGAGCTGCCGCCACGAGTCGGACTCAAACATCAAAGCGGCTTCTTTCAGCACGTAAGTAGCGCCATTGGCTGCCTGGGCGGCGGCCCAGATGGCAAAATCAGCCCCTACGGCCGGATGGACCAGCCCGTTGAGTTGCGCCAACGCGGTTGAGTTGCCAAAAACGACCGCCGCCAGGTACGGCCGGTCAAGACGACCGTTTGCATCGAATACGTCAGCGCCAAAGGCACTGGACAGCGCGTTCCGAAGTGCGGGGTTGTTTTCCATCAACCACCGGGCACGGGTATCGGCATCGTAAACCGGTGCTCCCAGCGCCCGAAACAGGCGGCAAACGGTGGTTTTACCAGAGCCAATTCCTCCGGTGATTCCTATTTTTAGCATAACCTGCCGATTGAAAATACTTTACTGTTGCCGGCTGCGCCTTGCGCTGCTGGGCACACTGGCCCGCAAGTGCAAGCGTACCTCGCGCACATTCGGCACCACCTGAGGCGGCAAGCCGCGCAATGGCATGAGCTGTTCCGTTGAGTCGCCGGGGGCAGGAAGTTCTTCGGCCACCAGCGGCCACGGGTCGGGCAAGGCAGCCACTACCGAAGCCGGGCCACGCAGCAAAACGGTTGCTGGTTCCCAACGGGCAACGTACCGCTGTTGCGCCTGCCTGCCTGCCTGCCGGGCCGCCGGGGTCACAGTTGTCGGCGGTTCGGCCAACGCCAGGGTGAAGCGGCGCGTGACGCGGCGGTCGAAGGTGAGGCGCAGCGTATCGCCGGGCCACTCGTCCATTTTTAAAGGTTCGAGGCTGTTCTGCACATCGCGGTGCGCAGCAGCGGGCAGGTAACGGGTGCCGCCCCGCGACACAGGGTGCAACTCCAGCGGGCGTACGCCCACGCCCAAATTGGCCCGCAACAAGCGCCAGCCCTGCCCGGTAACGATGACGGGCAGCCTGCGGGGCAACGCCCGCAGGGGCACAAAACGGGCTGTATCGAAACGCCAGGCTACCGGCAATTCCAGGCGCGTGGTGTAGGTTTTGTTCAGCGCATTCATCTGCCAGAACAGGCCAGCCGCCAGCAAGCAAGCCGTTACGGCCCGGTAAAAGCTGGGTTCCTGGCTAGCAAAAGGCCGCAGAAACCACCGGAGGAAACGCCCGGCCCGCGTGAGTGGCCCAATCATGACGACGCAATGAGTGGCTTAATTGGTTAGGGCCGGTGTTTCGGTGCCGGTCGCCACCTTGTTGCCCACCTCGCGGGCAATGGCCGAGCGGTCGAAGCGCAGCTTGGTTCCCCGGTCCACTTCCACCAGCACGGTTTCGTCGGTTACGTCAATCACCAGGCCATGCAGGCCGCCAATCGTGACCACGCGTGCGCCCTTCACCAACGATTCGCGAAACTGCTTGGCATCGGCCGTGCGCTTCTGTTGCGGCCGAATCATAAAAAAATAGATAACCAAGCCGATGGCAGCCGGAAACAAGAGCTGGGTAATGCCTTCGCCAGAAGGCATTTGCAGAAGAAGCGTAGTGAGCATGAGCTGTTTCTTGATGGCCGACATTGGTTAGTCGGCAGATGAATTTTGTTGCCCCGAAGATTAATGGCTGGCAGTGGTGGAAGGGTTGAAAGCGTATTTGCTTCGGAGAAACTACAGCGCCGGGCCCTTTTCACCCGCATCCAACACATTGCCTTTGATGCTGATGGTGGTGATGCTCGGCTGGGTATTGGCCCGCACCGAAACGGTTTTGTTGATGAGGCCGTGCTTGCCCCGGCTATCGAACTGCACCTCCATCTGGCCCTTGGCACCGGGTGCCACTGGCTCCTTGGTCCAATTGGGCGTGGTGCAGCCGCAGGAGGCCGTAGCGTCCTCAATCAGGAGCGCCGACTTGCCGGTGTTGGTAAAAACAAACGTATGGCGCACCTTGCTTTCGGCTGCAATATCCCCAAAATCAAACGATTGTTCAGCAAACGTCAGCACCGGGGCGTTGGGATTGGGGGCAGCCTCTTCCTTAACTACGTTCGGGTTATCGATGACGGGGTTGGCCGTGGCCGAGGCCGCTTGGTCGGCGGCGGCGTTCATGCCTTGGTTGCCTACTTCGGTAGCTTTGTCGCGGCTGCAAGCGGCCACTAGCAGCAGGCCAAAGGCCAGGTTAACAATAAGTTTCATGGAGTAACGCAGGTTTTCAACCCGCGCATTGTGTTGGTTGAATAATGACCGATGAGTGACCGAAACCGACCGCATTTTATCGCCGACTTACGGGTTGAAAACCTGCGGTATCTGTTGTACTCGCGGGTTGAAAACCCGCGTTACATATTGTCAATCACAAACTGCGCAAACTGGCTGGTGCTGGCCTTGCCGCCGAGGTCGCCGGTGCAGTGTTCCTTGTTCATTAGGGTGGCCCCCAACGCCTGTTCAATACGCTGAGCCACGGCGTGTTCGCCCAAGTGTTCCAGCATCATCAACGCCGAGCGCAGCAGGGCGGTGGGGTTGGCTTTGCCCTGTCCGGCAATGTCGGGGGCTGAGCCGTGAACGGCTTCAAAAATGGCCATGTCGTCGCCGATGTTGGCCCCGGCCACCACGCCCAGGCCGCCCACAAGGCCCGCGCAGAGGTCCGAAAGTATATCACCAAACAAGTTGGTTGTCACAATCACGTCGAACTGCTCGGGGCGCGTCACGAGCTGCATACACATATTGTCGATGATTTTGTCTTCATAAACAATCTGCGGAAACTCAGCCGCTGCTTCCTGACAGGCGTTGAGCATCAACGTACCGGCCATTTTGAGGATGTTGGCCTTGTGGGCCAGCGTTACCTTTTTGCGGCCGTGCTTGGCGGCGTAAGCAAACGCTGCCCGGCAAATGTGCTTGCAGCCCAACACCGAAATCCGGTTAAAGGAATCGGCAATGCCGTGGTGCTCGTCATATACTTCCAAGCCCGAATACAAGCCTTCGGTATTTTCGCGAAACAACACCAAATCAACGCCTTCGTACCGGGTTTTGACGCCGGGAGTCGTTTTACTGGGCCGCACGTTCTGGTAAAGGTCGTACTTCTGCCGCAGCGTTACGTTGATGCTCTTGAACCCCTTACCGACCGGTGTGGTAAGGGGACCTTTCAACCCGACGCGGTTCTTTTCAAGCGAAGCCAGCAGCGAAACCGGAATAAGCTCGCCCGACGCGTCGAAGGTGGTTTGGCCGGCGTTTTCAGTCTCCCAGACAACCGGTGCCTGCGCGGCAGCCAGAATAGCAACAACAGCCTGCGTGATTTCGGGGCCAATACCGTCGCCGGGAATAAGAGTTACAAGGTGCATCAGGATTAAATTATTTAACTGTTTAACTGCTAATTTGTTAAATTCTTATATTGATTTAAGCCGATTGTCTTACAGCAACACTGCACCTTCTATGGGTACAGAAGCATTCGCCAGCTAATAATTAAGCAATTTAACAATCAAGCAATTTAATACTCAACTTACCCCACTTTCCGCGAATTTATCTGGCTGATGAGCTGGTCCACGTCGCCCAGCAACTGCTCGGCTTTGTTTTTGGCATCAGAGATGACACGTTGGCCTTCGGTTTTGGCGCTTGACTGGCTCGTGCTATCGCGGCTCGTGACGAGGCTGTCGGTCAGGTCGGCCAGTACCGAACGGTAGCGTTCGAGCTGATAGCTGAGCCAGGAGCGGGTTTCGCGGCCGGTTTCGGGCGCGTAAAGCAAGCCGATGGCGGCCCCGGCCAGGGTGCCGCCCGCGAAACAGAGAATACCGGTGGTGGTTTTGTTAGCCATTGGACCAGAGAGCGTTGGGGTGGGAGGGAATGAGCGGGATGCCAAGCACGATGCTGGGGGCATCGGCAGTGGGCAAACCGGTTCGCAAAACTAACGAAATTGTGCCGTAACGAGTTGCTCAGAAACTTGTACCGCGAAGCTCCTGCGTCGCCTCGCGCCAGAAGAATGAGGAATTGGGGTCATCCGCAAATTTCTCGTTCTTCATCGTCTAAGGCAGCCAACGCGAGGCGAAGCAGGAGCTTCGCGGTACAAGTTCTATCGGTGGGCTATTGGTTGTCCAACAATCCTTTGCCTGATTTGCGAATGTCGCCGCTGGCGGCCAAATCCTGGGCCAACTTGTCGAGCACACCGTTCACAAACTGCTTGCTTTTGGGCGTACTGTAGAGCTTACTTATTTCGATGTATTCGTTGATGGTCACTTTTACCGGAATGCTGCGGAAGAGCTGCATTTCGGCCAGCGCCATTTTGAGAATGATTTTATCGAGCAGGGCCACGCGCTCCACGTCCCAGTTGGGCACGGCATCGGCAATCAGTTGCTCCATCTTGGCATCGTCGAGCAGGGCGCGGCGGTAGAGGGTTTCGGCAAACTCGCGGTCGTCGGTCCAGTTGGCGCTCAGGTTCATCAGCTCCTGCTTCTCATCGGCCGCGTAGGGCAGCATTTTCATGGTTTTGAGGACCAGGTTGCGGACGATGGGCCGGTTTTCTTCCCAGTTCAAATCAATGGCTTCAAGGCGACGCGGCAGGTGTTCGGCCTTGAATACAAAATCTTTGTAGAGATTGCGGAGCAGCTCCATGTCCGTTTCGTAATCGGTTTCGGGCAGGCCGGTGGGCTTGGCAGCGAGGTAGGCCTGCACGGTTTCGCTGCGGGCCATTTCGTCGCGCCAGGCGGTTTGCAGGGCCTCGTAATCGTCGGCATCGTTCCAGGCCAGCTTGCGGCGGATGGTCAGGTCCTGAAGCTGCTCGTTGGCCATGAGTTTGGCAATGGCAGCATTGGCCAAAATGCGGCGGCCGTCCACGGCATCTTCGCGGGGGCCGAGGCGGCGGCGGGCCTCGCGTTCGTGGTCTTCCTCAATAACCTGCAACAGCGCGGCCGGCAGGTTGAGCAAGTGCAGGTACTGGTCGTGGATGGCGTCGGCCCCGGCCAGGAGTTGCCCGGCGTGGAAGGTAGTTTCCTTCTTCACCTGCTTCTCGTAGTAGTCGATGGCATCGGCCACGGCTACTTTTATCTGTTTGTCTTCCAGCTCGTTGTCGAGCACACCGGTGCGGTGCCAATCGCGGAAACGGGCTTCGCCCATCTTGCGCTGACCTTCGAGCAGCCGGTGGTCGGGGGCGACTTTGGCCGTCAAATCGGGTTCGAAGGCAGCGGCGATGCGGTCCTGCGCCAGCAGCATATCGGCGGCCACCGCCTGCTGGTAGGCGTAGAGCGACTGCATAACTTTGATGCGGAGAAGGCGGCGGTTGAGCATTGATTTTGAATTGCTTGATTGTTAAATTGTTGAATTGTTTGGCTGTTCTGAGGATACGTGAAAGGCGGTGAGCGCAATGTCGGAAGACAAAACAATTCAGCAATTCAACAATCAAACAATTTCACCTAAAACGTCGCTTTCACCTTGCCGATGCTGGCGATGCGTTCCTTGGCCATTTTGATGGCGGCAGCCTGGGGGTGCGTGTCTTCAAGGTCCGCTTTTTCAAGCACTTGCAGGGTGAAATCGTAGATTTTTTCGGTCTGCGTGAGGGCTCCCTGGCGGCTGCCGCCCGTCACTTCGGAATAGACGTTGATGAGGCCGCCGGCATTAATGAGGAAATCGGGGGCGTACACAATGCCTCGGCGTACCAACTCGGGGCCGTGCTCGTTTTCGATGGCAAGCTGATTGTTGGCACAACCCGCGATGGCCCGGCACTGCAAGCGGCCGATGGTGTCGTCGTTGAGCGTCGCACCCAGGGCGCAAGGCGAGTAGATGTCCATGTCCTGGTCGTAGATTTCTTCCAGGCCCACGGCTACGGCCCCGAAACGGGCAGCGGCGGCCTCGGCCCGGTCGGCGTAGTAGTCGCTGACGATGAGCTTGGCACCCTCCTTTTGCAAGTGCTCAAGCAGATATGTTCCAACGTGGCCCACGCCTTGCACGCCAATGCGTTTGCCGGCCAGGCTCTCGGAGCCAAAAGCTTTTTTGGCGGCGGCCTTCATGCCCATGTAGGTGCCGTAGGCCGTCACGGGCGACGGGTCGCCGGAGCCGCCCATGGTTTCGGGCAGGCCCGCAACGTGGGTCGTTTCCATCCGAATGTACTCCATGTCCTTGGTGGTCATGTTCACATCTTCGGCTGTGATGTATTTGCCGTTCAGGTTCTTGACAAAGCGGCCGAATTTACGGAGCAAGGCTTCGGTTTTGATGGTTTTGGCATCGCCGATGATGACGGCCTTGCCGCCGCCGAGGTTGAGGCCCGAAATAGCCGCCTTGTAGGTCATGCCCCGGCTCAGGCGCAGCACGTCGTTAAGCGCTTCCTGGTCGGAGGCGTAGTGCCACATCCGGGTGCCGCCCAGAGCTGGCCCCAGCACGGTGTTGTGGATGCCGATGATGGCTTTGAGGCCGGTTTCGGGGTCGTGGCAAAACACCACTTGTTCGTGGCTGTGTTCGGCAATCTGGCCAAAAAGCGAAGGGGGCGCGAGGGTCTGGACTTCAACCATGAGCGTGACGGAGTGGGAATTTGAGGGATGGGGAGGGTGTAACTTTGTTGGGGCTGTACCACCAAGCGGTGCTGCCACCGGAGGGGTCTCGCGTTGCACGATGTATCACCAAGCGGTGCTGCCACCGGAGGGGGCTCGCGTTGAACGAGGCTGTTCCAGGGCAACCTACGCGAGACCCCTCCGGTGGCAGCACAGCTTGGTGGTACATCGCCCTACCCCCTCAGCCGTAACTTTGCCGCTCCCTTTGCTATCCTCGTGTTCAAAACCCACTACCGCCCGCTGCTGCTGCTGGCTTACCCGGTCGTTCTTTCGCAGCTCGGCCACACGCTGGTCAATTTTACCGATTCGGTGTTTGTGGGGCGGTTGGGCACGTTGCCACTGGCGGCCATTGGCCTGGGCATCAGCACCACTACGGTACTTTTGGTGCTGGGCCTGGGCTTCAGCATGGGCTGCGTGCCGCTGGTAGCCGCCGCCGACGGCCGTCAGGATTTTCCCGAACTGGGCCGGCTCCTGGGCACTTCGGTCTGGAGCTGCGCCGTGGTCGGGCTGCTACTGGCCGGGCTGGGGCAAGGGGTGCCGCCGCTGCTGCACTACCTGGGGCAGCCGCCCGAAGTAGTGGCCCTGGCCGGCCCCTGGGTGCGCCTCATCAGCCTGAGCCTGTTGCCGTTGATGATTTTTCAGGGCTTCCGCGAATTTGCCGAAGGGCTGGGGCTGACGCGGCAGGCGATGGTGCTGAGCGTGGCCGCTAACGGTCTCAACGCGCTGCTGTGCTACGCGCTCGTGTTCGGGGCCTGGGGCGCGCCGCGCCTGGGCGTGGCGGGCGCGGGCTGGGCCACGCTCATCGCCCGCGTCGTGATGGCGGCCCTTATGGCGGCCTACGTGCTGGGCACCGCCCGCCTGGCCCCGCACCGCGCCGCCGTGCCGGGCTGGTGGCGGCCCCACGGCCCCACGCTGCGCCGCCTGCTGCACCTGGGCACGCCCATCGGGGTGCAGATGATGTTTGAGATGGGGGCGTTCAGCTTTTCGGCGCTGATGATTGGCTGGCTGGGGGCCACGGCGCTCGCGGCCCACCAGGTGGCCATCAACGTGGCCAGCATCACCTACATGGCGGCCAGCGGCATTGCGGCGGCGGCCACGGTGCAGGTGGGCCGCCTGCGCGGGGCCGGCGACGGAGCCGGGGCGCGGCAGGCGGGTTTTGCTTCGTACTGGCTGGCCTTTGCCTTCATGAGCGGCACGGCGCTGCTGCTCATTTTCACGCGCCACCGGCTGCCGCACTTCTACATCAGCGAGCCGGCCGTGGTGGCTCAGGCGGCGGTTTTGCTACTGATTGCGGCCCTGTTTCAGGTTTCCGACGGCTTGCAGGTGGTGGGCCTGGGCGCGTTGCGGGGGCTGGAAGATGTCAAAATTCCCTCGCTCGTGGCGCTGCTGGCGTATTGGGTGGTGGCCCTGCCGCTGGGCTACGTGCTGGGCTTTGTGCTGCGCCTCGGTGCGCCCGGCGTATGGCTGGGCCTGCTGCTGGGCCTGAGCATTGTGGCGGGCGTATTGCTGCTGCGCTTCCGGCAGGAAACGGCCCCAGAAGTTTCAGTTAGTCCGTGAGATGGGCTGTTGTTGGTTGAATTGTTGCACTGCTTGATTGTTGCTGGCGAGTGCGGCTGTCCCGCAGTGGGCGCAGTGTCGTTATGGGCCGTGCGAGCAACAATTAAGCAATACAACAGTTTAACAATCAATAACCTCACCAACCTATCCCCATGCTCTTCTCTTTGCTGCTCGCGTTGGCCTCACCGCCCCAAACCGCCCCGGTTTCTAAGCCGATACCTACCCAAACCGCGCCGCTGCCGGCCAAAGTAGTGGCCCCGCCCATCGTGTGGGCGGCCAACCGGCCCCTGACGGCCGCCGACTTCAAGGCCCGCCCGCCCTTCGCGCCCCAGGCGGCCCTCACCGTGGCCGACCTCAAGGCCAGCGCCGGCTGTAAGGATTACGTGTTTGCCGGCGGCGTACAAGCCACCTTCGACCCCAACACGTCGTGGATTAAGGACCCCAAAACCCTCACCCCCGCCCTTTTGCGCCACGAGCAGCTGCACTTCGACATCGCCGAGCTGGCCGCCCGCCGCCTGCGCCAGAAAATCAGCCTCTTCAAGTTCGACTGCCTCAAGCTGCAACCGGCCTTCGACAACCTCACCAAGCCCGCCTACCGCGCCTGGGCCACCGAAGAAAACCGCTACGATGGCGAAACCAATCACGGCCTCAACGCCGCCAAACAAGCGCTGTGGGAGCAGCAGGTAGCCGCCAAGCTGCTGGAATTGAAGGCGTTTGAGTAGCGCGGGTTGAAAACCCGCGCGTGGGGGATGTAGCGCGGGTTTTCAACCCGTGCCCCAGGGCCGGGCCGGTAGCGCGGGTTGAAAACCCGCGTTACTTCGCCCCCATCCGAAACTCGCGCCGGCCCAGCGTATCAATCACGGCCTGGTAAATTTCGTCCAAATCCTTGCCGTGGACGCTGTAGTAGCGGTAGCTGCGCTGGAACGTGCTGTCGCTGATGCTGGCTTGCCAGAGCAGATTGCGCTGCTGGGCCAGGAAAAGGGCGCGGGCCGAGTCGGGGCTGAGGCGGGTGTTTTCGACGCGGGCCTCCAGCAGGTGCAGCTCGGCGAGCAGGCCCCCGATTTTTTCGCGGGGCAGCAAATCGGCCGGTGGCGGCAGGGTTTCGGGGCGCTGGCAGGCGCTGAAGGTGAGGGCGAGCAGGGCAGCCACCAGGCGCAACGGGCGTTTCATGGGCGGCAAAGGTAGCCGCCGGGCCGTAGCTTCGCCCCCGTGAACCCGCCCGAACCCTCCGACCTGACGGCCCTCGTGCGCCGCCTGCGCCGCCTCGAACTCCGCATCCGCAAGGCGGTGCAGGCGCAGTTGCAGGGCAATTTCCACTCCGTTTTCAAGGGTACGGGGCTTGATTTTGACGACGTGCGCCTCTACCAGTACGGCGACGACGTGCGGGCCATCGACTGGGCCGTGAGCAGCAAGGGCCACGGCACGTTCGTCAAAACCTACAAGGAAGAAAAGGAGCAGCAGGTGCTGGTGCTGCTCGACGTGAGCGCCTCGCTGGAAGTGGGCAGCGCCGCCGGGGCCCGCAAGCTCGACGTGGCCCGCGACCTGGCCGGGCTGCTGGCCCTGGCCGCCGCCCAGCAGGATTCGCCCCTGGGCCTGCTCGCTTTTTCCGACCAAAAAGAACTGTACCTGCCGCCCGCAAAGGGCCTGCGGGCGGCGTATTTTCTTATCCGCCAGTTGTTTGCCTTGCAGCCGGCCTCGCGGCTCACGGCCGTGGGCGCGGGCATCCGGCAGGCGCTGGGGCTGCTCAAGCGCCGCAGCCTGGTGCTGCTCATCTCCGATTTTATCGACTTCAACTACGAGCGCGAGCTAACGACCCTGGCCCGGCAGCACGACCTGATTGTGGTGCAGCTCCTGGCCCCGCGCGAGCGCACGTTTCCGGCCCTGGGCATCGTGCCGCTGCGCGACGCCGAAACCGGAGCCACCACCTGGGTTAATACTTCGTCGGCGGCCTTCCGGGCCCGCTACGAAGCCCACGCCCGCCAGCAGGAAGCCCAGATATCCACCATTTGCCGCCGCCACCGCACGGGCTTTCTGCCCCTCAGCACCGAGGGCGATTTCGTGCCCCAGCTCGTGGGCCTGTTCCGGCAGCGCAACCGGCGAGCAGCATGAGGCGGGTAATTTTGCTGTTTCGGTCGCCCTTCCGATTGACCCCACCCCCTAACCCCCTCCCCGATGGGGAGGAGGGACTAGTCTCTAGCTCTGGATTTTTAGAAACTAGCCGACTAGAAACTAGTGCTAATTCCCCCTCCCCATCGGGGAGGGGGTTAGGGGGTGGGGTCAATCGGAAGGGCGAAGCGCACGTCACGCGCCTACGCACAGCACTGATATTGATAATCCTCTCATTACTTAACACCCGCCCCGCCGCCGCCCAAGCTGCGCCGCCGCCCGACACGCCCCAGGGCCGCTTCCGCCCCACCACCGCCCTCGTAGGCCAACTGCTTAACTATGAATTAACCTTCGACCACGACCCGGCCCTCGAAGTCGTCTTCCCCGACTCGCTGGCCGATTTCGCGCCCTTCGAGTACGTCGGCCAAACCTACGACCCCACCCGCACCCGCGCCGGCCGCAGCCGCGACCGCGCCGTGTACCGCCTCCGCACCTTCGCCCTCGACGCGGTGCAAACCCTGGCCCTGCCCGTGCTGGTGCTGCGCGGCCCCGCCGACACCCTGCGCCTGCGCCCCGCCCCGGCCCGCCTGCGCCTGCGCCGCACCGTGCCGCCCGTGCCCGCCCGCCGCGCCGCCCGCCCGCCGGTGCTCGAATCCGACGACCGCCTGCCGGCCATTGCGCCCGCCTTCAACTACCCCTTCTGGCTGGCCGGGCTGGCCGGGCTGCTGCTGCTGGGCGCGGGCGCGGCCACGCTGTTTCGGGCGCGGCTGCGGCGACGCTACGCGGCCTACAAGCGCCGCAAAAACCACACGTACTTCCTGGCCCAGTTTGCGCGGCACGTCGAGCGGTTCACGCTCTCGCAGTCGGCCACCAACGTCGAGCGGGCCGTCACGCTCTGGAAAAACTACCTCGCCAGCCTCGAAACCAGCGCCCTCAGCTCCTTCACCACCCGCGAAATGGTGGCGTTTTTTGACGACGACGACGACGTGCGCCGCGCCCTCCAAACCACCGACCGCGTGGTGTACGGCACCCTGACCAGCGACGATGCCGACGACGTAGAACTGGCTTTTGAGCGCCTGCGCGGTTTTGCGGAGCGGCGGTATCTGCTCAATTATGAATTATGATTTGCAAGCCGCGCCGGTTGGCGCGGGGCTGTGCCCCGCGCCGAAGTGCCGCAGGCTTCCAGCCTGCAATCGTTGAATGGTCCGGTGCAACGATTTCGGCCTGGGGTAC
>JANYFQ010000245.1 GCA_025362615.1 Hymenobacter sp.
CCGACTGCCACGCCTACCTGCACCGCAAACTGGCCGAATCGGACGCGCCGATTTACGGCATCAACACCGGCTTCGGCTCCTTGTACAACGTCAGCATCAAGCCCGACGAGCGCGAACAGCTCCAAACCAACCTCGTGATGAGCCACGCCTGCGGCACCGGGGCCGAGGTGCCCCAGCCCCTGGTGCGCCTCATGCTGCTGCTCAAAGTGCAGAGCCTGAGCTACGGCCACAGCGGTGTGCAAACCAGCACCGCCGAGCGCCTGCTGGCCATGTACAACCGCGAAATGTACCCCGTCGTGTACGAGCAAGGCTCGCTGGGCGCCAGCGGCGACCTCGCCCCGCTGGCCCACCTGTGCCTGCCGCTGCTGGGCCTGGGCGAAGTCAACTACCAGGGCTACCGCCTCGCGGCGGCCGATGCCCTGAGCCTCTTTAGCTGGGAGCCGCTGCGCCTGCAAGCCAAGGAAGGGCTGGCGCTGCTCAACGGCACGCAGTTCATGCTGGCCTACGCCGTGGACGGCCTGCTGCGGGCGCAACGCCTAAGCCGGGCGGCCGATGTCATCGCCGCCCTCTCGCTCGAAGCCTTCGGGGGCTGCGCCGACCCGTTTGCCGCGCCGTTGCACCGCATCCGGCCCCACGCCGGGCAAGTGGCCGTGGCCGCCCGCCTGCGCGGGCTGCTGGCCGGCTCGGAGCTGCAACGCCAGCCCCGCCACGCCGTGCAGGACCCGTACTCGTTTCGGTGTGCGCCGCAGGTCCACGGCGCTTCGCGCGATGCGCTGGCCTACGTGGCCCAGGTGGTCGAAACCGAGTGCAACGCCGTGACCGACAACCCCAACATCTTCCCCGACGAAGACCTGATTGTGAGCGGCGGCAACTTCCACGGGCAGCCCCTGGCTCTGGCCCTCGACCACTTCGCGCTGGCCGTGGCCGAGCTGGGCAGCATCTCGGAGCGGCGCACGTACCAGCTTATTTCGGGGCAGCGCGGGCTGCCGACCTACCTCGTGGCCGAGCCGGGCCTGAACTCGGGCCTGATGATTCCGCAGTACACCGCCGCCGGCATCGTCAGCCAGAACAAGCAGTTGTGTACCCCGGCTTCGGTGGACAGCATCGTGAGCAGCAACGGCCAGGAAGACCACGTGAGCATGGGCGCCAACGCCGCCACCAAGTCGCGCCGCGTGGTCGAGAACGTGGAGCAGATTTTAGGCATCGAGCTGCTGACGGCCGTGCAGGCGCTGGCCTTCCGCCGCCCCCACCGCTCGTCCGAAGCCCTGGAGAAAGTAGTTACCGCCTTCCGCGCGCAAGTGGCCTTCGTGGGCCACGACCGGGTGCTCTACCCCGATTTGCACCGCGCGGCAAGTTTTGTGCGTTCGTATGAGTGGGATTGAGGCGGGGTGATGGATTAGTGGGTTGGTGGATTGGTGGGTTGACACATGAAACCAGCCCGCCCTTGCGGTAATTTGATTGGATTTGATGAGAATATTTGTCCTGCTTTTCTGCTTCCTGGCCCTGGCCGCTCGCCCGCTTGCGGGACAGGCGCAGGCGAGTTGCTACAATCAGCCCAGCCCATTAGAGTGCGGCGGGGTGCCGTTTCAAGCCTACCTCGTGGCCCCCGGCGGCCCCAACGACGGGCGGGAAGTGCAAAGCTTTTGCGTCGGCGGCGCCTACCGCTTCGCGCCGTGCCCGCAGCGTAACAACGTCACCCCCCTCACCCAAGTGCTGTACAGCACCGGCCCGCTCGGCCCTGGCTGTGGACCTCTGGCACCGTACTTTACGGCAGCCGCGCCATTCCGGCCCACGGTGGCGGGCACGGCTACCGTCACCGAAAACACCAACAACGGCCCTGGGCAGTTGGCCACGCTCTTCCAGCGCACGTTTCCGGTGCTGGCTACGCCGCCGCCCACCTTCGCGGTGCTGCCCTGCCCCGCCGGCAACGTGCGCCTGCGGCTGACGGACCCCGTGTACACCGAGTTTTTTGCCCTCATCAACGGCGCACGGCAGGCCCTGACCGGCCGCACGGTGGTGCTGCCGCTGCCCGCCGGCACTGCGTCGTTTACGCTCATTGGCCGGGTGGCCGGCAGCTTCTGCGACGGCCAAACCACCGTGAACGTGCCCGCCATTGCTCCGCCGCCCACCCCCATTCTCAGCAACCTAACGCTGGCTACCGGCGCGGTGCCCGGCCCGGCTACGTTTGCCGTGAGCAACCTGCCCGATTTTTACCGCTACACCCTGGTGCGGGCCGATGCCAGCGCCCCCGGTGGCTTCGCGCCCGTGGCCAACGTGCCGCCCGGCACCACCTCGTTGCCCATACAGCAGCTCGCCGCCGGCTGCTACCGCCTGCGCCGCGCCGATTTCTGCGGCCTCGATTCGGTGCTCTCGGCCGCCACGCTTTGCACCCTGCCACTGGCGGGCCAGGCGCAACCGGGCCAGAATGTGCTGACGTTTAACTACCCCGGCCCGGCCCTCGACCTGAAGCTATTCCGCAACAGCACCCTTTTAGCTACCTTGCCCGCCGGCACCACATCTTACCCCGACAACGCCGTGGTGTGCGGCACCTCTTACACCTACCGCCTGGAGGCCAACGTGGCGGGCGGCGCGGTGTCCGTTTCCAACAACCTCGACCTGCTGGCCACCACCGGCGTGGTGCCGCCCGCGCCCACGCTACGGGCCTCCTTCAACCTCCGCAACGTGGTCGAACTCACGACTGCCCTGCCCGGCGGGGCCGTGGTGCCGCCCGGCAGCACCCTGCGCTACCGCCGCCGCAGCGCCAACGGCCTCGTCGAAGAGCTGGCCGCCGTGCCCGTAGCCGCCGGCGCGGCCCTCCGGCCGGGGCGCGATTCGACGGCCCTGCCCGCGCTGCTCGCCGCCGCGCCCTGCTACACCGCCCGCATCGTGGACGTGTGCAGGCAGTCCTCGCCCGAAAGCCCGGCCGTGTGCCCCGCCCTGCTCACCGCCCGCCCGGCAGCGCCCGACCCTGGGGCCGTCAGCCTCACCTACACGCCCCTGCAAAGCCCCGGCGGGCCGTTTTCCTACACCCTGCTGGTGCTGGCTGTCGATGGTTCCGAGCTGCGCCGCCAAGCCGTGAGCGGCGGCACCGCCACCGACCTCTCGCCCCTCACCGACCCGCAGCGCCTGCGCTACCGCCTCGAAATAACCGGCCCCGGCCTGCCCACGCCCAGCTATTCTAACCTCGCCGACGTGGCCCGCCCGCTGCGCCTGGCCATCCCCACGGCCTTCACCCCCAACGGCGACGGCCTCAACGACGTGCTCGAACTCAAGGGCCGCTACCTCGACCGGTTTACCTTCGTGGTCGTGGACCGCAACGGCCAGGAAGTCTTCCGCGCCGCCGACCGCAGCACCACCTGGGACGGCCGCATCAACGGCCGCGCCCCGGTAAACGGCACCTACGTCTGGCGCTTCTCCCAAACCGATACCAGCGGCGCAATCCAAACCCAAACCGGCACCGTGACGATTGTAAATTGACGGATTATCGGTTTAATTGTTTAATTGCTAAATTGTTGCTCATACGGCCTTTAAACGACACTGCGCTCACTGCGTTTTTGCCACTGCGCCCGCTGCGGGACAGATGATAGAACATCCAACCAGAAACAAGCAACAAGCAACAAGAAACTCAAAATGCCCCCCGATTTCATCTCCATCGTCGTGCCGCTCTACAACGAGCAGGAAAGCGTCCGCCCCCTGGCCGAGCAAATCGCCGCCGTGATGGAAGCCCACCACTTGCCCTACGAGCTGCTGCTCATCAACGACGGCAGCGCCGACCAAAGCTGGGCCGCCATCGCGGCCCTGGCCGCCGAAAACCCCCACATCGTGGGCATTGATTTGGCCGGCAACTACGGCCAGACCCTGAGCCTGCGGGCCGGTTTCGAGCGGGCCAAAGGCTCGATTATCATCGCCATGGACGGCGACTTGCAGCACGACCCGGCCTACCTGCCGCAGTTCGTGGCCTACATCCAGGAGGGTTACGACATGGTGGGCGGGGCCAAGGCCAAGCGGCCCGAAGGCGCCACCCGCTCGCTGCTGGCCAACACGGCCCACAAGCTCATTTCGAGCATTTCGGGGGTGCAGCTCGAATATTTTGGGGCCACCTACAAAGCCTACCGCCGCTACCTGCTCCAAAACGTGGAGCTGCTCGGCGATTCGCACCGCTTTTTGGGCGCACTCGTGGCCCGCAAGGGCATCCGCTACCGCGAGTTCCCGATTGAAATCCACGAGCGGCAATTCGGGGCCAGCAACTACGGCATCAGCAAGGCCTTTTCGGTGCTCGTGGATTTGGTGATGCTGCGGTTTTTTCTGCGCTACTCGCGCAAGCCCTTCCGGCTGTTTGGGGTGATGGGCATCGTGAGCCTGCTGGCCGGGCTGCTGGGCACCGGCAGCCTGCTGGTGGGCACGGTTTTCTTCGGCGTGAACATCGCCGCCAACTTCCCGATGGAATTCATTTTCAGCCTCTTTCTGATAATGGGCGGCATTTTTCTCATCAGCTTCGGCCTGCTGGCCGAAATCGGCACCTACGCCTACTACGCCCGCCGCAACCGCGCCCCGTTTGCCATTCGGCAGGTGACGAGCGCGGCGGTTGAGGCGGTGCGGGCGGGCGGCTTTTCGCCGTCCGCCCGCTAATCGTCGCCAGCGCACCACCTGTTACGCCCCGTCCCCGACCGTCCGCCCGCTAATCGTTGGCAGTGCGCCACCTGTTACGCCCCGCTCCCAACCGTCTGACCGAAGCGGGCGGGCGGCAAAAAAGCCGCCCGCCTGCACCGCCTCACCCCTCATGCCCAACGCTTTCCGTCTGATAATCAACGCCGACGATTTCGGCTGGGATGCGCCCGCCACCGCTGCCATTCTCGACCTGGCCACCCGCGGTAACCTCACCTCCACCACCGTGCTGGCCAACTGGAGCAGCGAGGCCGATTTGACCGCCCTGCGCGGCCTGGCCGGCCAAATTTCCACCGGCTACCACCTCAACCTGATTGACGGGCTGCCCGTGGCCCCGGCCGCCGCCGTGCCCAGCCTGCTCGGCCCCGACGGCCACTTCCGGCCCGCCCAACAGCAGTGGCTGCGCTACCTCGCCGGCCGCCTGCGCCCGGCCGAAATCAAGCGCGAAATCGGTGCCCAAATCGCCCGCCTCCGCGACCACGGCCTCGCCCTCAGCCACGCCGATGCGCATCAGCACCTGCACCTCTACCCGCTGCTCGGCCCGGCGCTCACCGCTATTTTGGGCCGCCACGGCATCCGCCGCCTGCGCCGCTGGAGTGCCCAGCCCAGCTACGGCCAGCGCGGGCGCATCCTCAATGCGTTCAGCGCATTATCGGCCAGGGGCCTGCGCGGCTTTGCCACGCCCGATGCCCTCGTGGCCGATTTCTCGGCCGGCCAGAACGCCACCCTCGCGCTCTTCGCCCAGGGCCTGGCCCGCGCCCGCCGCCACGGCCCCACCGTCGAGTTCATGACCCATCCCGGCCTCGCCGACCGCCCCAACTCCTACCTCCCCCGCCGCGCCGAATACGACTTTTGGCGCGGCGGCGACTGGCAGGAGTACCTGCGGGCGCAAGGCGGGCGGCTGGCGCGGTTTGACCAAATCTGATAAGCTGTTAGCTGATGGCCAGTAGCATAAAATTGTTTTTTTCAGCAGCCATCAGCTAACAGCCAAGCCATCACGCTCCTTCCAGCACCCGCTCTACCCAACCCTTGCCCCAGTCTTCCAGCTCCTGCACACTCCACAGCGCGGGGTAGAAAATGCGGCGTTGGAACTTGGGGGGCAGGTAGTTGCGCCAGTTGGTGCCGCCGGTGGCGGGCACGTCGGCGGGTTGGCGCTGGAGGTAGCGCACGGCCGATTTGAAGTGCATCAGCGGCCAGTTCACGTTCACGTTCACGTCGAGCTGCTTGAGGGCCTGCACCAGGCGCGGGTGCTGGCGCTCGGCGGCGGGCAGGCGCTGCACCACGGCCCACACGTTGGTGTCGTGGTACTGGCGGGCGTGCGCAACCAGCGCATCGGTGTATTTGCGCTCAAACTCCAAAAGGGTCAATGCTTTCGCGCCCGTTTCTTCGACAGTGGCCCCGGCTTTCCAGTATATGCAGCCGAACATTTGCTGGTGGTCGGGGCTTTGGCCCAGGGTTTTGCGTTTTTCCTCGTCGGTGAGGTTTTCGAGGGCCGTGCTGGCAATCTCAATCATGCGGTACTGTACCGACTGAAAGCCCGAAGCCGGCATCAGCGCCATGCGAAACTGCAAAAACTGCTGCTTGTCCATGCCGTCCACCATCACCTCAAACGAGTCAATCAGCTTATCAAAATAGCGGTTGATGCGGCCCAGGCGCAGGAGCAGCTCGTCGAACGCCGCCGGGGCCAGCAGGGCAATTTGCTCGTACTCACAAAGGCAGAGCTTGAAGTACAGCTCCGTGATTTGGTGGTAGATGATGAAAATACGCTCGTCGGGCAGCTTGGTGAGCGGGCGTTGCAGCGAGAGCAGGGTTTCCAGCTCGATGTAGTCCCAGTAATTTATGTAGTCGGCGTAATAAAGCCCTTCGAGGTAGGCCGCCAGGTCTTGGCCATCGGGGACGTATTTGGCTTGCAAACGTCGTAGCTGGGCCAGCACGGCCGGCGAAAATTCGTCCGTAGAGTAGGGTTCGGACATAGAGTAAGGAGTCAGGTGGGTGGGTTAGAAGGGTGTGCGCGGGCGGGCGGGGAAAGCTGCGAATATTGCAAAGTACGTGGTTTTTTCACAGAAATTGCGCGGCTAGCCTACTACTTGGGCAACCCTGGCCGGGTAAGCGGGTCTGTGTATGTTTTCAGCCTTCCGTTTCGCGCCGCTGCCATGCGCAACGCTGATTAAATTCAAGACCAAAAAATCCCGGAATCAAAACCCGAAACCCCCACCGTGCAGAAGATAGCCGCTAATTTTAGCCCCGCAAACCCCCTTTCCCTTTCCCTGCCGTGGCCGAAAAAAGCTCTATTTTTGACATGATTGGGCCGGTGATGATTGGGCCTAGCTCGTCGCACACGGCCGGCGTGGTGCGCATTGCCCGCGCCGCTATCCGCATTCTCGGGGCCGTGCCCACGGAGGCCACCATCACCTTTTACAACTCCTTCGCCCGCACCTACGAAGGCCACGGCTCCGACCGCGCCATCGTGGCGGGCCTGCTCGGCTACGCCCCCGACGATACCCGCATCCGCACGGCCTTCGATTTTGCCGCCGCCGCCGGCCTGCACTACACCTTTCAGAGCGTGGGCAACGCCTCTACGATGCATCCCAACACCATCAAGCTCAACTTGTTGGACGAGCGTACTGGCCGCCGTACCGAAGTTGTCGGCCAGAGCCGGGGCGGCGGCGTCATCCGCATTGTGGAAGTAGACGGGTTTCCGGCCGACTTTTCGGCGGCGATGCATACGCTCATCATCGACGCCGACGACGTGCCCGGCTCCATTGCCTTCATCGCCTCGGTCATTGCCCACGACAATTGCAACATCGCCACCATGTTTGTGAGCCGCAAGGGCCGCAACGACGCGGCCCGGCAATTCATCGAAATTGACAGCCCAATTAAAGAAATTACCCTCGCATATTTAAAGCAATTAGACTGGGTTCACGGCATTACTTACATCCCGACGCTGGAATGATGTTTTCATTATTTTTGACAAATAACTCCAGGCCGGATAACTTACGCACTACCCTTACTATCAACGTGTACAGCTTCCGTTATTTTAATTTAAATTAACATTCACTGCGAAATTTTACCTATTAAATTTTGCGAAACTTTGCGCAAAATACTACCAAATGTCCTCGCTCGTTTTATTTACAATAACTACGCACTGATAAAATTTAAGACACACGTATGAGCAGTCCGATTATTAACTGCACCCTTTTACTCGCGGCCATTTTAACGGGCACCACGGCCCGCGCCCAGGCCCCGGCCACGCCGCCCGCCGCTGCCCTGGCGGCCCCCGCCCAAGCCCAAACCGGCCCCTGGACCCTGCAACGCGCCGTGGATTATGCCCTCGACCACAACCTCAACGTGCGTCAGTCCCGCACCAACGCCGACCTCTCGCGGGTGACGCTGCGGCAGAGCAAAGCGGCCCTGCTGCCTTCGGCCAACCTCAACGGCAGCCAGGTTTGGAACTACGGCACCAACGTGAACCCGCTCACCTTTGAGTTTAAGAGCCAGACCATTCGGTCCAACAATTTCTCGGGGGTGTCGGCCGTCACGCTGTTTCAGGGCTTTCAGCTCCGCAACACCATCCGCCGCAACGACCTCGATTACCAGGCCAGCCTGGGCGACATCGAGCAGGCCCGCAACGACTTGTCGCTCAACGTGGCCTCGGCGTATTTGCAGTATTTGCTGGCCGACGAGCTGGTGCGGGCCAACCAGGTGCGCGTGGCCAGCAGCCAGGCCCAGGTGCAACGCACCCAGCAGTTGCTGAAGGCCGGCAGCGTGGCCGAAAGCAACCTGCTCGACAGCCAGTCGCAACTGGCTTCGGACGATTTAAACGTCATCACGGCCCAAAACCAGTTGGCCCTGGCCCGCCTCAACCTGGTGCAGCTGCTCAACCTCGACGCCGCCTCGGCCGCCAACTTCACCCTTGATACCCCGCAACTCGCTGACCCCGACAACGAAGCACCGCTGAACCTCGACCTGGACCAGACCTTTCAGTCGGCCGCCGCCAGCCTGCCCCAAATCAGGGCCGCCGACTTGCGGGTGCAGAGCGCCCGGCGGGGCATCGACCTGGCCCGTGGCGGCTACTACCCGCGCCTGACGCTGGCGGGCACGGTTTCGACGGGGTTTTCATCGTCCAGCACCGCCCGGCAAGTCACCGGCGATTCTACGGCCGCCGTGCCCATTCCGGTGTTTGAGTTTGACCCCGTAACCGGGCGACCGCGCCCGACGCAGTTTGCCGTCGTTCAGCCCCGGCAGCCGCGCTACGACTACCTGCCAGCGGGCTTTTTCAACCAATTGAACGACAACATTGGCAAGACCATCCAGTTCAGCCTCAGCGTGCCTATTCTCAACGGCTTGCAGGTTCGCAATAACGTGCAACGCTCTGTCATCCAGGAGGAACAGGCCCGCCTCCGCGCCGAGCAAGCCCGCCTGACGCTGCGCCAGAGCATCGAGCAAGCCTTCACCGATGCCCGCGCTGCCCAGCTCAAATACGCCGCCGCCAAGCGCCAGTCGGCCGCCCTCACCCTCTCGCAGCGCAACGCCGAAATCCGCTTCAACAACGGCCTGCTCAACGGCACCGATTTCAACATCGCCAAAAACAACCTCACCGGGGCCGAATCGGGCCGCATTCAGGCAAAGTACGAGTTTATTTTCCGCAAGAAAGTACTCGATTTTTACCAGGGTAAACCGTTGATGTTGTAATTTTTTTAGTGAATGAATAAGCGAATGAGTGGGTGAGTGAATTAGTAGTTGCGGACACCGGATGACAGTTGCACAACTAATAATTAGAGTTGCTACAATTTGCTAATCATTGCTTTGATATGGACGAACTTCCTGCTGAGCTTGTCGAAGCATCTTTACCCCCTCGCGTAGACCGTGCAACGAAATGGTGAAGATGCTTCGACAAGCT
>JANYFQ010000273.1 GCA_025362615.1 Hymenobacter sp.
CCACCGGCCAAACCATCGACCTGCGCCAGCAGCCCGCCTACAGCTTCCGCGTCGCCACGGCCGGGGTGCAGGCCGCCCGCTTCACCCTCACCATCACCCCGGCCCGCCCCACCGCCACGGTGGCCGGCCTCACGGCCGCCAGCATCAGCCTCTACCCCAACCCCGCCACGGGCAGCTTCACGCTGCTGGTGCCGGCCGTGCCCGGTGCCACGCAAGTGACAGCCACCCTGCTCAACGGCCTGGGCCAGGCCGTGCGCACCCAAAGCGCCGCCCTGCCCGCCGCCGGTGTGCAGTTGCCCTTCGATGCGGCCCACCTGGCCAGCGGTTTCTACCTGGTGCGGGTGCAAGCAGGCAGCGCCGTGGTCACCAAGCGCGTCGTCCTTCAATAAACCGAGGAAGGCCGGGGCCAACCGGCCCCGGCGTTACCTTTCATCCCCTTCATCTCCTGAATTTCACGCCATGAAATTACCTTTCTTTTCCCGCGCATTGGCCCTGACCGGCTGCGGTTTATTGCTCTCCCTGGTTGCGGTTCAGGCCCAGGTGCCGGGCGGCGGCGGCCCCCAGCCGGGCGGCGGCGGCGGCGCGGCCGGCGTACCCATCGACGGCGGCGCGTCGCTGCTGCTCATCGGCGGCGTGTCGTACGCGGTGCGGCGGCTACGCAAGCGCCGCACGGCGTAACGGTGGCTCGTTTCTTTGCCGCTTAAATCTGTGTCATCAAAGCCCTGTCGGTATCCCCGGCAGGGCTTTATGCTTGAAAAATTCTCGTAACTTGCTCGTCCATAGTTTACTCGCGTTGCACCGTAGCGCCCTCCGACCACGTTGTCCGCTTCCACCTACTCAGTCCCGCATAGCCAGCCGCGCCAGCGGCGTATCCGTTTCATCCGTTAAATCCGTTTGAATCTGCGGTCACATCGGGTCCACGTCCGCCACCAGCCGCGCCTGCTTGTACGCCTTCTGGTCGCGCACCGCGTCCATCGCCTCGCCAATCTGCTCTTTGGTCCATTTTAGCACGGTGTGCGCCCGGTCCAGCTTCACGGTTATTTCCTGCAAGAAGAAATTACGGATGCGGAAAATGTACGGCGCTTCCGGCCCCAGCACGGCCACCTGCCCCAGCCGCGCCACCAGTTCCTGTGCCAGGAAAATGGCCGCCTCAGCCGCCAGTCCCTGCTCTACGTGCTTCACCGTCAGTTTGATGACGCGCATGAACGGCGGGTAGCCGTGTTCGCGCCGCTGCAAGATTTCGTAGTCGTAAAACGCCCCGTAGTCGTTGCTGATGACCTTCTCGAAGATGACCTGCGTGGGGTCGGCGGTTTGGATGATGACCTTGCCTTTTTTGCCCTTGCGGCCCGCCCGCCCGCTCACCTGCACAAACATCTGATAAGCCCGCTCGTGCGCCCGGAAGTCGGGGTAGTGGATGATGCTGTCGGCGTTGATGATGCCCACGAGGCTCACGTTCTCGAAGTCCAAGCCCTTGGTTACCATTTGGGTGCCTACCAGCACGTTGGTGATTTGCTTCTCGAAATCGGAGATGATTTGCTGGTAGCTGTTTTTGGCGCGGGTCGTGTCCAAATCCATGCGCTGGATGCTGGCCTGGGGCAGCATCAGCTTGAGGTCGTCCTCTATTTTTTCGGTGCCGAAGCCTTGGGTTTTCACCGCCCGCGAGCCGCAGGCGGGGCACTTGGTCACCATCGGGTCGTGGTAGCCGCAGTAGTGGCAGCGCAACTCGTGCGAGTGCTTGTGGTAGCTCAGACTGACGGCGCAATTTGTGCATTTAGGTATCCAGCCGCAGTCCTGGCAGGCCACCACGGGCGCGTAGCCCCGCCGGTTCTGGAACAGGATAACCTGCTCCTTGGCCCCCAGCTTGCGCTCGATTTCGCCCAGCAGTTCGGGCGTGAAGTGGTTGAGTAGCTTTTTCTGCTCGCGGGCCTTGCGCGTGTCCACGAGTTCAATCTCCGGCATCCCCGCCTCGCCAAACCGCTTGCTCAACGTCACCAGCCCGTAGCGGCCCTGCCGGGCCTGGTAATACGTTTCGACGGCCGGCGTGGCTGAACCCAGCAAAACCTTGGCCCCCTGAAAATTACCCATCATCAGGGCCACCTCGCGGGCGTTGTAGCGCGGGGCGGGGTCGTACTGCTTGTAGGAGCTTTCGTGCTCTTCGTCCACGATAATCAGCGCCAGGTTATCAAACGGCAGAAACACCGCCGAGCGTACCCCCACTACCACCTGAAACCGCCCCGACAGCACCCCATTCCACACCTCCACCCGTTCGTTGTCCGAGAATTTGGAGTGGTAAACGCCCAGCCGCGACCCAAACACGCGCATCAGCCGCGTCACAATCTGGGCCGTGAGCGCGATTTCGGGCAGCAAGTACAGCACCTGCCCGCCTCCGTCCAACGCCTTGCGGATGAGGTCAATGTAAATCTCCGTTTTGCCCGAGCCGGTCACGCCGTGCAGCAGCACAATATCGTGCTGCCCGAAATGAGTCATTATTTCGTCCCGCGCCGTGGTTTGCACCTCCGACAGCTCAAACGCCGGGCTGGCCGGCGCGTGTTCATCCAGCGGAAAGCGGCTCACAATCTGGTCGAATTGCTCCAGTACCCCATTCTTTATCAGTGTGTTCACGGCCGAGGCCGATAGGTGCGGGCTGCTCGTGAGGGCCGCCTTCTCCATGCCTGCGTGGTTGGCGTGTTCGTTTTGATGCACGGGCACCCGCTGCAAGTATTTCAGCAACACGTCGAGTTGCTTGGGCTTGGGTCCAAGCTGCTGAAACAGTTGCTCAATGCCCGCCTCGCTCACCAGCCGGTGCGCCAGCCGCACTTTCTTCAGCACCTTCGGCGCGAACTTGTCGGCCGTGTGCTCAAAGAGGAAAATCGTGTCTTTGTGCATCAGCGACTTCAGCACTTTGTGAAACGAGGTAATACCCAGCAATTCGCCCACTTCGGTAAACGTCAAAGACTTGCCCGCTTCAGCCGCGCCCAGCGTCGCCAGTATCAGGTCTTCCTGGGCCGTCATCGGGTACTCGTTGTCCTCGACTGAAAACGCCGGGTGCAACTGTACCCGCGACTCCGACGAGAGCTTGAGCGCGGCCGGCAGCGCCGCGTTTATCACCTCACCCAGTGTGCAGAGGTAGTATTCCGCAATCCACCGAAACAGCTTAAGCTGCGGCTGCGTCACTACCGGCTGGTCGTCAATGAATTCGAGGATGTATTTGGCTTGGTACTTTTCCGGCGGCACTTCGTGGACCGTCGCCACAATACAGCTCAACGTCTTCTTCGCCCCAAACTGCACAATCACGCGCCCGCCGATTACCACGCTGTCATTCAGCTCATAAGGCACCCGGTAAGTATAAAGCCGGGGCAGCGGCAACGGCAGAATGACATCCACAAAGAGCGTCGTCCGGTCGGCCGCAGTGGCATCCGTGGGCGAAACAAAATCCAGCGCGAGGGTCAAAATAAAGCAGTAGGGGAGGAGGAGTAAAGGTAGCGCAAAGGACACGCGCCGCGAAACCGAGTTTCGCGCTACAGCAGCGCCTCAGCCGCCGCCACGCTCTGTGCCGGAGCCAAGCACGTATAATGCTGACAAACATATACATCGGTTTGCCCCGTCCGCGCCACTCGCCCGCGTAGCAGCGGTAAATCGTTGTTTGTTTCCGCTCCCGCCAGCACTGCATCATGGCGGAATTTTTGGCTCCACTCCGCCCGAAACTCGTCGGCCTGCTCGCCCACAATCGCCACCTCCGGCCCCGGCCGCAATGCCGCCGCGTACAGCGCCGCCCAGTTGCTGAGGTGTTGCGGCTCGCGCACCGTCAAAGCCCGCATCTGGCCGAGCATTTCATTCGATAAATCCAGGTAATCAGCTTTATCCAGGTGGCGGCCCAGGCGGCGCAGGTTGTGCGCCATCACGGAGTTGGAAGCCGGAATCACGTTGTCAAAAATCTCCTTTTTGCGGGCGATGAGCTGCCCACCCGCCCCGTTGCCTGCCGGGTCGTACACGTCGGCATCGGTGAAGAAAAACAGGTTTTCGGCCGGGTCGAAAAAATGCGTTAGTGTGGTTTGGGCCAATTCATCGGCCAGCGTAAGCCACTGGCTGTCAAAGTTTACTTCGTAAAGACTGATAAAGGCTTGGATGGTCAGCGCGTAGTCTTCCAGAAAAGCGTCAATGCTGGCGCGGCCGTTTTTGTAATTGCGGAGCAAGCCCCGCCGGTTTACTTCCCTAAAGTGCCGCCGGCGCATGAGCCGGTCGCGCAGGAAGCCCGCGTTGCGCTCGGCCATCACCAAAAACTCTGGCTCGGCAAAAGCGCGGTAGGCATCGGTAAGCCCTTGCAACATAAGGGCATTCCACCCAGTCAGGATTTTATCGTCCAGGTCCGGTCGTACCCGCGTGGCGCGAACGGCCATGATTTTCTGCTTCCAACCCGTCACCAAATCGGCCACTGCGCCGGGCGTGAGTTGATGCGCACTAGCAAACTCAGCATCGGTCTGCCGGCGGTGCAAAATATTGCGCCCGTGCTCCCAGTTGCCTTGCCGCGTACAGTTGTAATAATCCGAAAACAGCGGCTCATCCGCCCCAATTATTTCGCGCAACTCATTGTGGGTGAAGGTATAAAAAAGCCCTTCTTCCCCCTCGCTATCCGCATCGAGCGACGAGTAGAACCCGCCTTCTTCACTCGTCAATTCCAGCCGCACAAACTCCACGGTGTCGTACACCACTTCCCGAAAAAGCGGGTCGCCGGTGAGTTGAAAAGCTTCGCTGTAGAGGCTGACGAGCTGCCCGTTGTCGTACAGCATTTTCTCGAAGTGCGGAGCCAGCCACTCGCCATCCACCGAGTAGCGGGCAAAACCGCCGTGCGCTTGGTCGTAAATGCCGCCCCAGGCCATCTCGCGCAGCGTCAGCAAGGTTTGGTCGAGCACCGTTTGGCTGCCGGTCACGACGTGCGCCCGCAGCAAAAACCGCCAGATGCTGGGCATCGGAAACTTCGGGGCGCGGTCCATGCCGCCGCGCTCCCGGTCAAATTTTACCCCCAAGTTGTAAAGCAGTAACTTAAATTCTTCGTCACTCACACCACTCCTATCCTCTTCTTTACCAGTATTATATTTTTCCACTTCGCTTGCCCCAATAGCCGCCACAAACCGCTCGGCCGACTGTTCCAGCTCGGCCCGGTGTTCGCCCGCGTAGGCGGTGCCAATGCTTTCGAGCAACTGCACCCAGCGCGGGGTCGGGAAGTACGTGCCGCCGTAAAACGGTTTGGCCTCGGCCGTCAGAAACACGTTCAGCGGCCAACCGCCCTGTACGCCCATCGTGTGCAGGGCCTCCATGTACACCTGGTCCACGTCGGGCCGCTCCTCGCGGTCCACTTTCACGCAAATGAAGTGCGCATTCATCACCCGCGCTACGTCCTCGTTCTCAAACGATTCGCGCTCCATTACGTGGCACCAGTGGCAGGCCGCGTAGCCAATGCTCACCAGCATGGGCTTGCCCTCGGTGCGGGCGCGTTCGAGGGCCTCGATACCCCACGGATACCAATCGACCGGGTTATGAGCGTGTTGCAGCAAGTAGGGGCTGCTTTCCTGGGCCAGGTGGTTGGTCATAACAAGTAACGCGGGTTTTCAACCCGCGAGTTAGGCGTAACAAAAAACAAACTTTTAATCCGCCCCAAAACAACAACACCCAACCAAAAGGTCAGGTGTTGCTTCAAAAATAAGTTCAAGGAGAAAGCTCCAACGACGCAGCTCAGAGCGTTTTCCAGCTTGGCGGTCCACAATACGCATATACCAACCTGAAAACTACTCTATTTTATTTTAGCAGAGGGTTTTCGAGCAACTTTTTTCTTGACAACCGGCTGTTCAGCAGGTTTTTCAGTCTCAACAGCCGCCAGCGTATCCTTGTCCTTCGGAGTTTTTGTAATTGGCTTCGGCGGCTTTTTCGCTGCCGATTTACTTGCCGGAGCCGCTGTTTTTGGTTTGCCTTCGGGCTTGGCGGCAACCGCTGGTAGGGGAGTTTCGGCCACCACTGCGGGCGTTACAGCGGCCGTTTCGATTGGTTTGCGCGGTGCCGGTGCCGGCTGCTTTTTCGTTTTCGTCGTCGGAGCTGGTTTTGGCGCGGCCACCGCCGCTGGCGTAGGTTTGGTTTTCGCTGCCCGAGTTTTCGCCGCCGCAGGTTTCGACTTCGGCTTTTCTGTTGCAACCGGCTGAATAGTAGTTGCTTCTTCGGCGAAAGCAACTGGTGCTATGAGCCGTGTCGTGTCCGACACTTCCGCGTCGGTCTGAGTCACCACTGGCGCTACCGGAGAAGTTTCCACTGCCGGAGCCGCTGAACCTTTACGCGGAGCATTTTGCCGCCTGGGTTTCTTATCGGCTGCCCGTCGGGTCTCGTACATCTCCGCTACCGAAAGTTGCGACTTCAACGTCAGACCTAGCACTTGTTCGGCCAGCGTAGCCGGGGCTTTTGGAATAATGACCTCTGGAGCTGTAACCATCAGTTTTTGAGCAGACTGCATAGCATAAAGAGGCGGTTGCTGACCTCGGGTCTGGCGTGGTGCCTGCGCCGAAGTCAGCACTGTTTCGTTGATTGTAGGCAGCGCCTCCGGCTGAATTTCCGTTGTCGGCGTTGCATTCGCCTGCGCTGCCGAAGCCGCCAAATCGTTCGTTGTCACCGTTTCGCCTGGGGTATTCTCGCCGCGCCCGCCACCGCCACGCCGGTTGCGCCCGCCCCGCTTCACTGGCACCGATTTCGTGATGACCGATTGCCTACGCTGGTCTGAAACTGCGGGCAGGTCGGTCGCCATATGCGCTGCCTCGTCAGCCGTTTTATGGGCTGCTTCTGCATTCTTGGGGCTAGATTCTCCGCCCTGTTGGGCGGCTGCATCGGCCGCCAACGCGGCGTTTTTGCGGGCGGTGCGCTTGGCTCCGCCCCGGCTCCGGCGCTTTTTCTTTTTTACTGCCTCGTCCGGCCCATCTGTTACATCAAGCGCAGCGGTTGCGTCGGCGGCTGAGCTGACCAGTGCAAGAGTTGGCACCGCTGCTGCTTCTGCCATGGCCGATTTCTCCGTAACAATTACTTCAAAATCAATGTTTTCGGCCACTGAAGCTGCTGTGAGCGCAACGTCGTTCGCCTGTTCACGCCGTCCGCGGCCCCGGCCCCGGCCCCGAGAAGGCCGTAGCTCACGCTCGTAGTTTGGCACGGACGCGGGCGCAATGGCTGCTTCCGGCATTTCGTTGGTGGTGGTCGCCTCTGTTGGTCCGCTGTCAATGCGTTCTTCGCCGTCGTCCTCTACTGCTTCCACCATTTCTAGCGCTCGCACCGGCTCCGGCAACGCCGCCAACCGCTCCTGCACATCAGCCAACTCGTAGCCCACGGCCACGCCCTGCGCCGCCAGCTTTTCGAGCCGCTCGCGGGTGCTGTCCAGAAACTGCCGGTGCTCGGGAGCGCCCGCGTACAACGGCCGGTGCGCCAACGCCTGCCGCACAGTTGCCCACTCCTTGCGGAAACGCCCAAAATCAGCGTCGAAATACGTCCGGGCAAATTTATCCCACACGTAGTCTTCGGCTGTTTCGGTCGGGTGCAGCATATCGGCCCCGTAAAAGCGGTAGTCGCGCAAGTCATCCGTCAGCAACTCAAACGCCGGAAAATAACTCACATCGGGCAGCAGCTCACTCAGGTAATGACACGCCACGCGCAGCACCGACTTACTCACCGCATTCAGCGGCAACGTGTCTTTGAGGTGACGAACGGGGCTGACCGTCAGCACAAAACGCAGCTTCGGGTTGAGCCGCCGCAGGTAAGCGTGCGTTTCCGCCAGCGCGTTGATGATTTCATCGGGCGTAAGCAGCACCTTCTCAAACAGGTCGGCCGCCAGCTTGTGGCAATTGCTCACCAACTCGCCCGACGACAAATTGCGGTACGCCCAAGCGGTGCCCAACGTCAGCACCACCACATCGGCCTGCCGCAGGAAAGTACCCGCGTTATAGACCTTCTCCCCAATCATTTGCAGTAACTCAACCGGCGAGTCGGCCCCGATGCTGCTGTGCAAATCCAGGCTTTGCCAACGGCCCCGCGCTTCTATTACGTGCTGCTGCCAATCCACGTCTTCGCCCGCCGCAGCCCGTAGCAGTTGCGCCGCCGCCAGCGGTTGAAACACCGTGCCAAAAGGGTTGGCCAGCGTCGTTACCTTGTTTTCCGTCAAGCGGTTGCCCAGGCTATCGGCGAAGCACGAGCCTACTGTCAGCACCCGCGCCGTGCGCGGCAACGCCCCCGGCACGGGCGCAATCATCAATTCAGTTCTAAACATCACACAAAAGTAGCCACATTACGGTACGGTAGGGCAGTGGTCAGGCGAATCCCGCGACGCGGTTCGTCCAACAAGTGCCCCACAAAAAAAGCCCCACCTCGCGGCAGGGCCTCTCCCGTGGTTCTCAACCGAGAACCAAAAAAATCTACTCGGCCACCACCCGGAAGTTCAGCGTGTGCTTCACTTCTTTGTGCAGCGCAACCGTTGCGGTGTAGTCGCCGACGGCCGACGGCTCTTGGTCGAACGACATCCGCTTGCGGTCCACGTCCACGCCCCGGTTTTTCAGGGCTTCGGCGAGTTGCAGCGTCGTCACGCGGCCGAAGATTTTGCCGTTTTCGCCCACTTTCGTGCGAATGTCCAGCACCATGTTGCCAATCTGGTCGGCAATGGCTTGGGCATCGCCCTTTATTTTGTCGGCCTTGTGCGCCGCCTGCCGCACGTTTTCGGCCACAATCTTGCGGTTCGTCTTGTCAGCCAGAATGGCCAGGCCCTGCGGCAACAAGAAGTTACGGCCGAAACCGGCTTTCACGTCCACGATGTCGTTCTTGTAACCGAGGCCCTTAACGTCGTCTTTGAGGATGATTTCCATGGTTTGAGGAAATTATGAATTATGAATTATGAATTATGAGTTGAGTTTTCAAAGAAACAGACCCACGCCAATTCATAATTCATAATTCAAAATTCATAATTTATTTAAGAGCGTCGGCTACGTACGGCATCAGGGCCAGGTGGCGGGCTTTGGCCACGGCCTGGGCTACTTTGCGCTGGAACTTCAGGCTCGTGCCCGTCAGGCGGCGGGGCAACACGCGGCCCTGCTCGTTGATGAACTTGAAGAGGAAGTTCGGGTCTTTATAATCGACGTACTTGATGCCGTTCTTTTTGAAGCGGCAGTACTTTTTGCGCGTGTCCACCGGCTTGTTCATGGCCGAGCGGTCGTTGTTGCGGGAGTTGTTGGGCGTTGCCATTGGGTTCGGTCGTCGTTAAAAAGTTAAGCGGCGGCTTCGGTTTCTTTGGCAGCCTTCTGCTGGTTCATCTCGCCGTTGCGGCGGCGCGTGTTGTAGTCCACGGCGTGCTTGTCGAGCACCGTGGTCAGGAAGCGGATGACGCGCTCGTCGCGGCGGAACGCGAGTTCCAGCACGTCCACGAGGTTGGCGGTGCCACTGTTAGCGAAGGTGACGCAGAAGTAATAGCCAGTGCTTTTCTTCTGAATCGGGTAGGCGAGCTTGCGCAAGCCCCACGCTTCGGTGGCGATGATGTCGGCGCTATTTTCCTTAAGCACCTGGGTGAACTTCTCGACCGTCTCTTGCACCTGGCCCTCGTTCAGCACGGGGGTTACGATGAAGACCGTCTCGTAATTGCGAATATCCATTACGGCGGGGTTGAAGGGGTAAAAAATTTGATTGGGGTGCAAAAGTACTGACTTTCGGGCATATTGCCAAAGAACGGCCGGTAAATAGTTGCCCGTTGTATCCGAACAGGTCGCTCAGAACCAGTCTGGGGCAGCAACTAAATTCGGCCAAACAGTTAGCCGCTTTAGCGGTTTGATGATGGCAAACCGGCCACCAATCCGTTGTTTGTCAGTAGCAGCACCAGCACCTCCGACAAACCCTGCGCTTATTCCAGTTGGTGCCGAACAAGTCTTCTCGTTGTTCAACCCTTCGCAAAAGCGCCGCTTTGGCTTTGTCGCCTAGCGGTTCGTGTCTTACCTTTGCGACCCCGTAAGGGGCCTTGCGTTCTGTCTTTATCAGTCTGCTTTTTACCTATGTTCACTACCCGACTTCGCACGTTACCGCACCTTATTCTGGCTCTGTTCCTGACGTTTGCGGGCTTGCACCAAGCTGCTGCTCAAGGCGAAAGCGCCACGGTGAGCAAAGAGGGCGTGGTGCCCGGCGCAACGGCCGCCGCCACGCCTGCCACTGCCGTCGCGCCCGCCGCCGGTGGGGGTGATGCCGCCGCCGTAGCCGCCGGCGATGCCCTTTTCAAAGGTAATTGCGCCCAGTGCCACGCGGTGAACGACGTAGTGGTAGGCCCCGCCCTCGGTGGCATCACCAAGCGCCGCCCCGTTTCCTGGCTCATCCCCTGGGTTAAGAATTCGACCAAAGTAGTAGCCAGCGGCGATGCCTACGCCGTGGCTATTTACGAGAAATACCAGAAGCAGCAAATGCCTTCGTTTGCATTGTCGGACAAGGAGATAACTTCCATCATTGCTTGGGTCACGGCCGAGGAAGGTAAAGCCACTGCCGCCGTAGCCGGAGGTGTAACGGCGGGCAACGCCGGAGCCGCTGGCGGCGACACCGCTGCCGCCACTGGCGATTCCGGCAAATACGTGGACCTGCTCCTCATTGTCCTCGTTGTTGTGTTGATTGTGCTGGTTGTGACGCTCGTCATCATCGCCAACATCATGAAAGACGTGTTGCGCGGTCGCAAAGACCTCGACGGCCGCGACGTCGAAGTAATGGAGCAGCGCTTTGATTGGTCCAAGCTGTATCATTCGACTGCCATGCGCGGCACGGTGGGCGTAATTGTGGCGTTGGTGCTGCTTTACCAGGGCGTACAAAGCGTGATGGCCGTGAACCTCAACCAAGGCTACCAGCCCACGCAGCCCATTGCGTTCTCGCACAAAATCCACGCCGGCGAACACCAGATTAATTGCCAGTACTGTCACACGTCGGTGTACAAGGCCAAATCGGCCAACATTCCGTCGGCCAACATTTGCATGAACTGCCACTCGCAAATTAAGACCGAATCGGCCGAAATCAAGAAAATCTACCGGGCCATCGAGCGCAAGCAGCCCATTCAGTGGGTTCGCAT
>JANYFQ010000302.1 GCA_025362615.1 Hymenobacter sp.
ACCCAACACCCAACACTCAACACCTCTGGCACCTGCCCCTACCCGCGCCGCGCCCACGGCACTCCGGCCACTATTTCGTTCACCTTCACGGGCGGGGGCAAGCCCCGCCCCTACCCCCATGACCCACCGCCTGCACCTCAAATTCGAGCAGCTCGACCGCGCCACTACCCGCTTGCTCGCCGCCGCCGAGGCCCTCGGGGCCGATGCCGCCCGTCAGCCCGCGCCGGGCCAATGGTCGGCCACGCAGGTGGTGCATCACCTGCTCTTTATTGAAACCAACATCCTGAAAGCCATCCAGGGCAAGCTCCAAGACCCCGACAAGCTGCTCAACCCCCGACTGGCCACGCGGCTGCGGGCCTTGTTGGTGCGGGCGCTGTTGCGCTTGCCCGGCTTCCGTTTCAAGGCCCCCAAAGGCGTGGCCACCCTCACCAACACCAACGAGCTGCCCCCGCTGCCCCAGATGCAGGCCGACTGGCAGGCCCTGCGCCGGCAGTGGGAACAACTCCTCAACGAGTACCCCGGCCCGCTGCTGGGCCGCGCCATCTTCCCCCACCCGCGCTCCGGGATGCTCAACATCTACCAGTTGATGGATTTTTTGGTGGACCATCTCCTGCACCACCAGCAGCAAATGACGCGCATAAAAGCGGCGCTGAACAATGAGTGAATGAGTGGAGGGGTGAATTGGTAGTGGGCAATGCGTCCGCGAACGTCACCGTACTATCAATTCACTCCTCCACTCATTCGCTCATTCACTCATTGTACCCGTTACAGCCCGCGCATGGCCGTTACCAGCTCGGCGGGCGGCACCGTCAGCTTGCGCTTTTCGAGGTCGAGCCAGGCCCCGTCCACGGTCACGGTGGCGGCGGGGCGGCCGTCTTCCTTGTAAAGGGTGTGTTCGATGGTCCAGCGGCTGCCGTCGTCGGCCAGCGTCAGCAGGCGGCCCGCCACGCGAATGGTTTCGCCGAGGCGGATTTCCTTGAGGTAGCGGCTTTCTTCGCGAAAAAGGATGGGGCCGAGGCGCAAGCGGGCAAAGGTGGCCAGGTCGTAGCCCACGGCGGCCAGGAAACGCACCCGCTGGTCGGCGGCAAAGTCGGCGTAGGCCGAGTGGCGCAGGTGGCCGTTGGGGTCCATGTCGGCCCAGCGGGTGGTGTAGGTGGCGGTGGTATCGGGCATATAAGTTGGGGAAATGTAGTCGGACAAAAATACGCAAAAGCCCCGCGCACGAGTGGGTGCGCGGGGCTTTGTCAGGGTTTTGGGTGTTCGGTGTTCGGTTTTTGGTCGATTGAAAAAACAAGTACCCAACACCAAAAACCGAACCCCTCTTTTTACCGCCGCCGCCGGGGCTGCTCCGCTTCGTCTTCGTCGTCCTCGTCGTCGTCATCCTCCCCAAAGCTGGGCATGGTGAACATCGAGGAGAGCAAATCCTTGAACTGCGCCCCGGCCGTGAGGCGGTTGCGCGAGATGAGCGAGTGCTCGGCCAGGCCGTGGAGCAGAAATTCCATCAGGAAATACGTGGCATCGGCACCCTCGTTGGGGTGCAGGAAGGTCACGATACCGCGCAGGCCGGGCACCAGGTCCAGGGCCTTGCGGTAGTCGTCGGCCGGCGCGTCGTGCAGCAAATCGAGGGTGTGGCCGTTGCCGAACCACTCCTGAACTTCCTTGTAAGGGTTGGGCTTGTTCTTGATTTTCTTCTGCTTGTCGGGGTCCGGGAAGTAGTTCAGGAACAGCGTGCGGATGGCCTTGCCCATGAGCTTCTCGGCCACGATGCCCGCGCCCTCCTGCTCGCCCTCGTACACCAGCTCCACCTTGCCGGTAATGGCCGGCACGGCCGAAATAAAGTCGCCCACCCGCACGTAGGTCGTGCCTTCGCCGTTGAGCAGTGCCCGGCGCTCGGCCCCGGCCACGACCTGCTCAAAAGCCGAAATCGTGAGCCGCGCCGACACGCCCGACTTGGCATCGACAAACTCCGAGCCCCGCGCCTCCACGGCCACCTGCTCCACGAGGTCGGCCACGATGTCGTTGGTCGTCACCATCCCGCGCTGCGCCGGCTTGAGGCGGGCCTCCTGCTGGGTGATGCGCTTGCCGATTTCGATGGATTTGGGGTAGTGGGTGATGATTTGCGCGTCAATCCGGTCCTTGAGCGGCGTCACAATCGAGCCCCGGTTGGTATAATCCTCCGGGTTGGCCGTGAACACGAACTGAATATCCAACGGCAGCCGCACCTTAAAGCCCCGAATCTGGATGTCGCCTTCCTGCAAAATATTGAACAGCGACACCTGGATGCGGGCCTGCAAATCGGGCAGCTCGTTGATGACGAAAATGCCCCGGTGCGCCCGCGGTATCAGCCCAAAGTGAATAACCCGCTCGTCGGAATAGGGCAGTTTCAGCGTGGCGGCCTTGATGGGGTCGGCATCGCCGATGAGGTCGGCCACGCTTACGTCGGGCGTGGCGAGCTTTTCGGTGTAGCGCTCGTTGCGGGGCATCCAGGCCACGGGCGTGGCATCGCCGTGCTCGGCAATCAGGTTTTTGGCAAACACGGAGAGCGGTTGCAGCGGGTCGTCGTTCAGCTCAGAGCCGGCCACGACGGGTATCCATTCATCAAGTAAGTTGATGAGCAGCCGCGCGATGCGGGTTTTGGCCTGCCCGCGCAGGCCCAGCAGGTTGATGTGGTGCCCGGCCAGAATGGCCCGTTGCAAGTCCGGTATCACGGTGTCGTCGTAGCCGAAAATACCGGGAAATACTTGCTCCTTGTTTTTGAGTTTTTGGATGAGGTTGTCGCGCAATTCTTCTTTGACGGTGCGCGGCTGGTAGCCCGAAGCTTTGAGCTGGCCGAGGGTGGCGATGGATGGATGCGGCATGAAATAAATTGGCGAGGAAAACGGTTTCCCGAGGGCCTTAACCGCGAAGGGGGCCACGAGGTTCGGGAGAGCTTGTACCGCGAAGCTCCTGCTTCGCGGTACAAGTTCAAACCCGCGTTACAGTGTTTTACGGCGGTTTTTCTTGTAATCCTCAAAAATGAGGTGGCCCAGACCTTTCAGCCCCGAGTAGTAGGCTTTGCCCTGGTTCACCTCCGTAAACTCCTCCACGAACTGCTTCAAATAAGGGTCCTGGGCAATCATGAACGTGGTGATGGGGATGCGGACGCGGCGGGCGGCGGCGGCCAGGTTCAGGGTTTTATTGACGACTTTGCGGTCGAGCCCGAACGAGTTTTTGTAGTAGCCGCCGGCTTCTTTCAGGCAGGTGGGCTTGCCGTCGGTTATCATAAAAATCTGCTTATTGGGCGTTTTGCGCTTGCGCAGCAGGTCCATCGCCAGCTCGAGGCCGGCCACGGTGTTGGTGTGGTAGGGGCCGACTTGCAGGTAAGGCAACTCCTTGACTTCTATCTGCCAGGCATCGTTGCCGAAGACGATGACATCGAGAAAATCTTTGGGATATTTTTGCTTCACGAGTTCGGCCAGGGCCATCGCCACCTTTTTGGCGGGCGTGATGCGGTCTTCGCCGTACAAAATCATCGAGTGCGAGATGTCAATCATCAACACCGTGCTGGTCTGCGACTTGTGCTCGTTCTCGCGCACTTCGAGGTCGTTTTCGGTCAGCATGAAATCGTCGCCGTCCATGCCGTGGTTGAGTTGGGCGTTGCGGATGGATTCCGTCATCTGGATGGATTCCAGCGAATCGCCGAAGCGGAACTCGCGCAGGTCGGTGCTTTGCTCGTCGCCCTGCCCGGTGTGGGGGGTGCGGTGGTTGCCGGTGCTGCTTTTTTTGAGCTTGCCGAAAATTTCTTCGAGCGCCGACTTGCGGATGCCCTGCTCGGTTTTGGGGGTGATGTTGAAGGCACCCTTCTCCTGCGGGTTTTCGTCGATGTAGCCCTTGCCCTTGAGGTCGTCGATGAAGTTGCCCATGCCGTAGCCGTCGTCGGTGAGGCCGTATTGCTTGTCCAGCTCGTTGAGCCAGGAAAGCGCCTCGCCCACGTCGCCGGAGGTGATGGTGACGAGCTGCATGAAGAGCTTAAAGAGCGAATCGAAGCCCTTCTGGGGCTGGTCTTCTGGGACAAAATCGCGGAAACGGAAACCGGACATAATCATTTAACAGTTAGCATTTAACATTTTCTCGTCCGTGGTGTGGCGGCGGGGCCACTGCGAGGGCATTTTTTTACCGGCTGCGGCGCGGCGGCCGGGCGACCACAGGGACGCGCGAGGACAGGCAAACAGCTTGGCCCAAACACAAGCCCGCGCCCGGATGTTCACCGAGCCGCAGTCGCCCATGCGTGGCGGGCACGTGTTAAATGTTGAATGTTAAATGATAAATGGAACAATGAAAGCCGTCTGGAACAACACCGTCATCGCCGAGAGCAACGACACCGTCGTGGTCGAAAACAACCACTACTTCCCCGCCGACTCGCTCAAAAAGGAGTTTTTTGAGGACAGCATTGCCAATACCTCCTGCCCCTGGAAAGGCCGCGCCAGCTACTACTCGCTGCGCGTAAACGGCGAACTCAACAAGGATGCCGCCTGGTACTACCCCGAGCCGAAGACTGCCGCCGCCAACATCAAGGGCCGGGTAGCCTTCTGGAAAGGAGTACGTATCGAGGAATAAATAGAAACTACCCGTACCTTGCCGACTGTTTCGGCGTTGCATCCGTAAATTTACGGCTTGCATCCCGCCGCCTACCCCTTTATTTTCTCTTGCCATGCGCCTCACTCTGCTGTTTTTAAGTGCTGCGGCCTTGCTCGCCGCCACTGGCTGCGAAACCTCGCGCACCGCCACCGAAAGCAATTCTACAGCCGGCCGGCCCGCCGTGCGCCCCGACACCACTAGCACGGGCTTTGCCCGCAAACTCAGCGCGGGCGGCTACCTCTTCGACCTGAAAACCGGCACCGGTGCCGACCCGGCCCTCACCATCCGCACCCGGCGCGGGGCGACGCAAGTCGTAGAGCCGTTGCGTATCCCGCTGACGGGCCGCCCGGTGCGGGCCGCCGCCGCCGACCTCAACGGCAACGGCAAACCCGAGGTGTACGTCTTCACCGACAACCCCGCCGCCAACGCCGGCTTTTACGCTTACGAACTGAACCCCAATGGTTTGACCCCGTTGCCTGGCCCCAACCGCATTGCGGGCCGCGCCGCCGAAGGCTACAGCGGCCACGACACCTACGCCGTGAGCGGGGCCACACTCATCCGCAGCTTTCCGCTCGGTGGCGACGTGGACACGGCCGGCTCGCGCACCCTGGCCTACCGGCTGCTGCCGGGCAACACCTGGAAGGTACAACAGGTGATGGAAGGCAGCCGGTGAGTGTTGAATTGCTTAATTGTTGCATTGTTAAATTGTTGGTCGTTCCGAAGCCTGGCCCGTAATGAGTGAAGCGCCGGACGATGGCCAAAAAAGCAATGATTTAACAATTTAACAATTTAACACAATGGCTGTCTTAGTTGGCAAGCGTGCCCCCTCGTTTCGGACGATGGCCGTGCTGAACGATGAATTTATTGAAGACTTTTCGCTCGACCGTTACCTAGGCAAAAAGCACGTCTTGTTTTACTTTTATCCGCACGATTTTTCGCTGCTTTGCCCCACCGAAATTTTGGCGTTTCAGAATTTATTGCCGGAGTTTGAAAAGCGCCACACCGCTGTCGTGGCCTGCTCCACCGACACCCACCAGACCCACCGCGCCTGGCTGCGGCAACCCCGCGAGCAGGGCGGCATCAAGGGCGTAACCTACCCGCTCGTGGCCGATGCCACCAAAACCATCGCCGCCAACTACGATATGCTGGCCGGGCACTTCGACTACAACGAGCAGGGCGAAATGACTTTTATCGGCCAGCCCTCCGCCAACCGGGGCCTGTTTCTCATTGACCGCGACGGCATTGTGCGCCACCAGGTAGTGAACGACGGCCCCCTGGGCCGCAGCACCACCGAAGCCCTGCGGATGGTGGATGCCCTGCAACACTACGAGCAACACGGCAGCCTGTGCCCCGCCGACTGGCGCGAGGGCGAAGCCACCCTCAACCCGCGGCGGTAGGGAGTTCCTGGCTCTTAGTCTTTAGCTGATAGCTGTTGGCTTGCACCTCAACCGACTGTGAGGTACGCATGGTGCGGCCGAATATTCTTGCTCACTTGACCGACGACGCAACTTGCCCGGTCAATGACCCGAACAAAAAAGCTAACAGCCAACAGCTAATGGCGAACAGCTAAAACCCGGCCCGTACTTTTGCAGTGTCTTGACGCTGCTCTACGATTTCATCCTCGCTTGCTACGCGCTGCTGCTCCGGCTACTGGCCCCGTTCGTGCCCAAAGCGCGGGCCTGGACAGACGGCCGGCGCGGGCTGCTGGCGCACATCGGCACAACGCTGGCCAACGACGCGGCGCCCCGCGTGTGGTTCCACTGCGCTTCGCTGGGCGAGTTTGAGCAAGGCCGGCCGCTGCTGGAAGCGTACCGCCGCCGCTACCCCGGCACCAAGCTGGTGCTCACGTTTTTCTCGCCTTCGGGCTACGAAATCCGGCACAACTGGCCGGGGGCCGACTACGTGTTTTACCTGCCGCTCGACACCCGCGCCAGCGCCCGTGCCTTTCTGGACGCGGTGCAGCCCCGGCTGGTGGTGTTTGTGAAGTACGAGTACTGGTTTCATTTGCTGACGATGGCGGCGCAACGCGGCATTCCCACGGTATTGGTGTCAGCTATTTTTCGGCCCGAGCAGGTATTTTTCAGGCCCTGGGGCGGATTTTACCGGCAGATTTTGCGCTCATTCCGCCACATTTTCACCCAAAACCAAGCCTCGGCCGATTTGCTCCATTCGATTGGACTAACCGGCGTTTCCGTGGCCGGCGACACCCGTTTCGACACCGTAGCGGCCACGGCCGCCAACGCTGCCCAGCCCCTGCCCGTCGTCGAAACCTTTGCGAGCCAGGGCGGTGCGGTGCTGGTTGCCGGCAGCCTCTGGCCCGACGACCTGCCCGCCCTGGCTCCCTTGCTGCACGCCTACGCTGGCCGCTTGCGCGTCGTCGTCGCGCCCCACGAAATTGACGAAGCTACCCTGAAAGCCATCGAAGCCGCCTGCCCTGGCCCGGTGCTGCGGTACTCGCAGGCTACGCCCGCCAACGCCGCCGCCGCCCGTATTCTGCTGATTGACAACATCGGTCTGCTTGGCCAGCTTTACCGCTTTGGGCAATACGCCTACATTGGCGGCGGCTTTGGCAAAGGCCTGCACAACACGCTCGAAGCCGCTGCTTTTGGCCTGCCGCTGTTCTTCGGCCCCAATTACGCCAAGTTTCAGGAAGCCGTGGCCCTGACCGAAGCCGGATTGGCCTTTCCGGTGCAGTCGGCAGTTGAGCTAATGGCTGTTTTCACTCCGCTCTACCACGATGCCCCGCGCCACCTGCGCTTGCAGGACGCGCTGCTTAACTACGTTCACAACCAGGCCGGGGCCACCCAGCGCATCATGCAGTGGCTTGACGAGTTTGTGAATTAGCGGATTGGTGGACTGACGCTCGCATTTAATTACGAATGTTACGCAGGCTGTTTCTTGTTTTTTGTTGCTTGTTGGTGGTTTCTGGGCGGTTTTTGAGGCACTAATGCAACGAACAACAAGCAACAACCCGAAACACAAGATGCACAATTGCCGGCGTAACATCAGTTAATTATTCATCGCACGCTGCTAACCCTGACTTGCCAACCCACCATCCCGCCATTCCACAAACCCACCACCCACCCACCGACCCACCAATGACCGGCACCGTAATCAAATCTACCGGCTCGTGGTACTTGGTGCGCGACGCGGCCACCCGCGAGCTGCACCGCTGCCGGCTGCGGGGGCGCTTCAAAATCAAGGGCTTGAAAGTGAGCAACCCGTTAGCGGTGGGCGATACCGTGACGTTTGAGTCGGAAACCCAGCCGGCGGAGGGCGCGGCCGTTATTACGGCCATTGCGCCGCGCCGCAACTACATTGTGCGCCGCTCGGTGCATAAAACGGCCCACGCCAACATTGTAGGGGCCAACCTCGACCAAGCCCTGCTGGTGGTGACGCTGGTGTCGCCGGCCACGTCGTTTGGGTTCATCGACCGCTTTTTGGTGACGGCCGAAGCGTACCACATTCCGGTGCAGCTCATCTTCAACAAGGCCGATTTGTACGACGACGACACCCGCGCCTACCAGGCCGAAATTGCCGGGATGTACGCCAGCCTGGGCTATCCCGGCGTGCTGTGCGCCGCTGCCACCGGCGAGGGCGTGGCCGACGTGGCCGCCCTGCTGGCCGAAAAAACGTCCTTGCTGTCCGGCCATTCCGGGGTGGGCAAAAGCACGCTCATCAACGCCCTTGTGCCCGACCTCGACCTAAAAACGGCCGAAATCAGCCAGTTTTCCGACAAAGGTGTTCATACCACCACCTTCGCCGAAATGCTTGAAATCGTGCCTGGCACTTACCTTATTGACACCCCCGGCATCAAGGAACTGGGCCTTGTGGACATCAAACCCGCCGAGCTGGCCGGCTACTTTCCCGAAATGCGCGCCCTCCTCAACCAGTGCCGCTACCACAACTGCCAGCACACCCACGAGCCCGGCTGCGCCGTGCGCGAAGCCGTGGACACCGGCAAAATCGCCCTCCCCCGCTACGACAGCTACCTGAGTATGCTGGCCGGCGAAGACAACCGGAAATAGGAACGCTTCGCTGAATGAAAAATGAGGAATGAAGAATTTTGAGCTTGCGCCACCAATTCATCATTCCTCATTCTTCATTTAGCGAAGCGGCCTCATCTAGCGAAGCGCCAACTGCTACAGCGGCAATACTACGCCGTCGATGACGTGGGTTACGCCGTTGCTCGAAATTACGTCGGCAATTTGCACGGTGGCGGGGGCATCTTTGCCGTTGCCAATCATTACTTTACCGTCCTTCACCATTACTTTCAGCTTGGCCCCGTTTACGGTGGTCAGCTCCTGCCCGTCTTTGAGGTCGGCGGCGACGAGGCGACCGGCGATGACGTGGTAGGTAAGTACGCCGGCCAGCTTGGCCTTACTTTCGGGCAACATCAGGCCGGCCACTGCGCCTTTGGGCAACTTGTCGAAGGCCGCGTTGGTGGGCGCGAACACAGTGAAGGGACCGGCTCCTTTGAGGGTTTCGACCAAGCCGGCGGCTTTTACGGCCGACACCAGCGTACTGACGCTCTTGGCACCCATCGCGTTGTCCACGATGTCTTTGTCGGCCGTCATGGCCACGCCGTCCACCATCACACCTTCGGGCTTGGCCATGCGGGCCGAGTCGCCGGCCATTGCGGCCACTGAATCGGCGGGGTTAGCGGTGCTGACCGTGGCATCGGCCGTTGTTTCGGCGGTTTTGTCGCCACCGCACGAAGCCAGCGTCAGCGCCGAAGCGGCGAGAAGCGTGGCCAACGAAAAGAATTGTTTTTTCATGGTGTTTTGGGGGTTTAGTTGCTGAGCTTACGAAAGCAACTACCCGGCGGATTGTTTAACAGCACCAATGCCCGGCTACCTTTGCGCCGGCTGAAAAGGGGCTGACAGCCCGCCCCAGCAGCAGTGAAATCAGTTAAATCATCTTAAAATCAGCAATTCAATGAAGACCGCCGAAATCCACACGCCCAAGGGCGTTATGAAAGTCGAGTTTTACGCCGACGACGCCCCCAAAACCGTCAAAAACTTTATCGACCTCGCCGAAAAAGGCTACTACGACGGCCTGAAATTTCACCGCGTTATTCCGAACTTCGTCATCCAGGGCGGTTGCCCCAACACCCGCGACGGCGCTAAGGGCCAGCCCGGTACCGGCGGCCCCGGCTACAAAATCGACTGCGAAACCAGCGGCAACCACCAGTACCACGAGCGCGGCGCCCTGAGCATGGCCCATGCCGGCAAAAACACCGGCGGCTCGCAGTTCTTTGTCGTCCATTCGCGCGACAACACCGCCCACCTCGACCGCGTGCATACCGTATTCGGCAAGGTAACGGACGGGCTGGACGTGATTGACGCCATCCGCCCCAACGACGAGATTACGAAGATTGTGGTGACGGAAGCGTAAGTTTCAACAAGCGCCCAACGCAAACGCCCCGGCTCATTTTGAGCGGGGGCATTTTTGTGGGCCAGACGCGTTACTTCACGCCCTCAATCTCGCGCTTCAATTCCGCGTACCACGCCGCGCCATATTTTCGCACCAGCGGCTCTTTCAGAAACTGATACACCCGCACCCCCAGCGAAGCCCCGAAGGCACAGGCCGGGTTGCAGATGCCCCAACGGTCGTAGTTCAACGCCTCAAAGCCGTCGTACTTCGTGATGCGGATGGGATAGAGATGGCAACTGATGGGCTTTTTGAACGTGGTGGCCCCGGCCAGGTACGCCTGCTCGATGCCGCATTTGAGGATGCCGCGCTCGTCGTAAAGGGCGTAGGCGCACTCCTTGTCTTCGATGGTGGGGGTGCTGAAATCGTCTTCCCAATCCTTAATATACAGGCCCTGGGCTTCGATGGCGGCGCGGCCTGCGTCGGTGAGGAAGGGCTTAATATTGGCGTATTCCTGCTCCAAAATGGCGAGTTCGGCCGTTTCGAGGGGGGCACCCAGGTCGCCCTCGACGCAACAAGCGCCTTTGCAGGCTTCGAGGTTGCAGACGAAAAACTGGTCGGCGAGGTCGTCGGAGATGACGGTTTCCTGGATGATAATCATGGGGGGGCGGAGCGGGTTTTGGCAGTGCTGCAAAGTTACGGCCGGGGTGTGGGGGAACCTTGCGGGGGCAAAGATGTTCACTCAGGCGTTACCTTTGGCGAATGCTGCGCGAAATCATTCTTTACAAAACGTATTTCACGGATTTTTACGCGCAACTGCCGCTGCCGGTACAGGATAAATTCGATTACGTACTCGATTTGGTACGCCAAGAACTGCGGGTGCCGGAGAAGTTCCTGAAGCACTTGACGGACACCGACGGACTATTTGAAATTCGGGTGAAAAGCGGGGGCAATATTTACCGGACGTTTTGTTTTTTTGATGCCGGTCGTTTGGTGGTGTTGCTGACGGGATTTCAAAAGAAAACAGACAAAACACCGCGCACTGAACTGTCACGGGCCGAAGCATTGAAAGCAGAGTACTTCATCACCAAAAAAACGCCCTGACGCATGGAAACATCCTTCAACCCTTACGCGACGGTTAGCACCTTCGAGGAGTTGCTCACCCGCAAGTACGGCCCCGCCGGCACCCCCGCCCGCGCCACCTACGAGGCCAACGCCGAAGCCTTCCGCACCGGCGAGATGCTGAAAGAAGCCCGGCGGCAGGCCAAGCTCACGCAGCAGCAACTGGCCGACCGCACGGGCACCAAGAAAAGCTACATCTCGCGCATTGAAAACGGGCATTCCGACATCAACTTGGCCACGCTGCGGCGCATTGTGACGGTGGGGTTGGGGCGGCGGCTGGCGCTGCACATCGAGTAGGGCCCGCTGGCCCCGTACTTTGCCCCATGCCCGCCCACGCCGCCGACGATACCGCCCTCAACGAGCGCCTGACGCACTTGCGCCAGACCGACCCGGCGGCGTTCGTCGAGTTGTTGTTTCGGTCGTTTTACGGGCCGCTGCGGGCCGTGGCCTACCGCGTGGTGCCCGACTGGGCGGTGGTGGAAGACGTGGTGCAGGACGTGTTTCTGAAGCTCTGGCAGGACCAGCACACGCTGCCCGCCATTGCGGCCTACCGCCCCTACCTTACGCGCATGGCCCTGAACGCGGCCCTGCGTGCCCGCGCCCGCGCCCAGCGCCAGGTGGCCTGGGACGAAGCCCCGCCCGCCGCCACCGCGCCCGTGGCCCCCGATGCCCTGGCAGCCCTGCACGCCGACGAAACGGCCGCCGCCATTGCCGCTGCCCTGGCCCGGCTGCCGCCCCAATGCCGCATGGTGTTCGAGTTGAGCCGCTTCGATGAATTGAGCTACCAGCAAATTGCCGACGCCCTGAACCTCTCGCCCAAAACCGTGGACAACCAGATGGGCAAGGCCCTGCGCCTGTTGCGCCGCGAACTGGCCGGGGTGCTGCGAAACCTTTACGGCCTGCTGGCCGCCGCGCTGGCCGTCAAAAGCTGCTGGCTGACTGGCCCGGCCGATGCCCGCCTAGCGCCGGGGCGGGCCGCCGCACCGGGGCAGCTGGCTGCCGCCGCCCACTTTTTTTCGGCCCCGCGTGGGGGTTGCCCAGCCGGGACGTATCTGCTTGCCAGGGCGGCCCCTGCGCCATTCTTTTTGTACCCATGACCAACCGCTATTCCGATGCCGCCGCGCCCGATGCCCCCTGGGCGCTGCTGGCCCGCCACTTGGCGGCCGAGGCCACCGCCGCCGAGCGGCAGGCGCTGCGGGCCTGGGTGGCGGCCGACCCCGCCCACCTGCAACTGCTGGCCACCGTGACGCGGGCCTGGGAGCGGGCCGCCGAAGCCGACCCCGCCGCCGGGGAGCTTTCGGCCACCGCCGTGGAAGCGGCGTGGCAGCGGTTCCGGCCGTTGCTGGCGGCGGCGGTGGTGGCCCCGCCGCTGGGGGACGTAGCGGGTCAGCGGGCCGAAACTTCTTCCCAAACTTCTGAAAAACAACGGTCGGCCGCCCGGCCGGGGAACGCCCCGGCGGGCGGGTGGCGCTGGCCCCTGCAGCGGCGGGCGCAACGGCGCTGGCGGGTGGCGGCGGCCGTGCTGCTGCTGCTGGGGGCCGGCTACTGGCTGCGCGGGCTGCTGCCCCGGCCCGGTCCCAACAGTGGCGGCACGACCGCCGCTACCGCCGTGGCCTACGCCACGGCGGGCACCCGGCAGCAACTGCGGCTGCCCGATGGCAGCAAGGTGTGGCTCAACGCCCACTCGCAATTGCGCTACGCCGGGGGTGGGCGGGCCGATGCCCACGGGCCGCGCTTGGTGCAACTCAGCGGCGAGGCGTATTTCGACGTGGCCCACGACCCGGCCCGGCCGTTTGTGGTGACGACGGCCACGGCCCAGGTACGCGTAACGGGCACGGCCTTCAACGTGCGAGCCTTCGCGGCCGAAGATTCGGTGGACGTGAGCGTGACGCGGGGGCAGGTGTGGGTGCGCCGCCTGGCCCTGGCCCGGCCCGACAGCGTGGTGCTGGGCCCTGGCACCCGCGTGGCCGTGCGGGCCGCCGATGCGCCCGGCCGCCGCGCCCCCGCCCTGCGCCGCACGGCGGCGGCCGACGCCAACGCCCACGCCTGGGCCACCGACACGTTGCGCTTCGCCGACGCGCCGGTGGCGCAGGTGCTGCGGGCGCTGCGGGTGCGCTTCGGCACCCCCGTGCGCCTGGGCCGCGCCGGGCTGGGGCAGTGCCGCTTCACGGGCACCTTCGCCCGGCCCGAACCCGCGAAAGTGTTGCAGGTGCTGGCCCTGGCCACCGACAGCCACCTGCGCCCCGACAGCCGCACGGGCGGCTACTTGCTCGAAGGAGCGGGTTGCCCGGCCGCCAGCGGCCCGGTTCCCGCCACGCCCGCCGCCCCGCCGCGTCCCTTGCCATGACGGCAGCAACAAGGCCATTCTGGTGGCGACCGCCGAACCGGCCGCTGCTTTACGGGCTGCTTTGCGGGGCATTGTGCGGGCTGATGCCGGGGCCAGCCTGGAGCCAAGGGCCGCGGCCCAGAACCACCGCCACGCCCGCCGTGCTAGCGCGTTTGGTACGGCCCACCCCCGGCTTGCGACCGTTGGGGGCCGTGCTGGCCGAACTGGCCGCCCAAAGCCAGGGGCAATTCAGTTACAGCAGTTCGCGGGTGCCGGCCGGGGGGTGGTACCGGGTGCCGGCCGGGCCACCCCGCCCGCTGGCCGTGGCCCTGCGGGCCGCCCTGGCCGATGCCAAGCTCTCGTTTGGCTTGTTCGAGGGGCAACTCGTGTTGTGGCCCGCCAGCGCCAGCAAGCCCGCTGGCGTGACGGCCTTCAACGGCCTGCCCGACCCACCGGGCCGGGCCGGGGGCTTGCGTTTGGGTAAAGCGGCGGGGGCCACGGCGGCGTTGGGTCCGGTGGCGGCGGGTCCGGTGGCCCCGGCAGCTTTGGCGGCCCCGGCGGCAGCGAACCCGGCGGCGGCGCGGCAAATTGCCAGGGGCCGCGCATTGGGTGCCGAAAAAAACGGGCTTGGCGGGATGTCGGGCCGGAACGAGGCGGGGGCGCGGCCAGCGCCCGGGGCGTTGCCCCCACGCCAACCCCGGCCGGGAACAGCAGCGGTTTTGGCTGCGAGAACGAAAACGGTACTGCCCTTACCGGACCAGCGGGCGGCGAGCAGCGGAAGCCGGACCACCCGCCGCCCATTGGGTGGAAGCAGCTTGGCCGGCTTGGCAACCCAACCAACGCCCCGGCGAACCCCCGCAACCAAGCAAAAGCCGAAAAACAACCCAACAACCAACCTGAAAACCACCGAAAAAACCGACCCCAACTCCCCGACCGACCGCCCCACGCCACCGCCACCCCGCCCCACCGCCGGGGCCACCCCGCCCCGCCCCGGCGCGACCGAGCCCCCAACCCCCACGCCACCCCCGCGCCAAACCGCCGCTGCCCCCACCCGGCCCGACCCGGCAACGGCCCCGGCCGACACCCTTGGGCCAAACATTCCGCCGCCGACCGCCGCCGTAGCCCTACCCGCACCGGGCGTGCCCCAGCCGCCTACCCCCACCCCACCCGCCGCGCCGCGCCCGGCCTTGGCGTGGTTGGGGCAGCGCGCGTTGCACGGCCACGCCGGCACCGGCGAAACCCTGCACGGCAGCGTCGAAGGCACCATCGGCTTCGAGCGGGCGTACCTGCTGCTAGGTGCCGGGCTGGCCGAAGGTCGCCCCGCCCTGAGCCTGGGCTTGGGCACGGCTGGCCGGGCGCGGGGCCGCTTTACGCCCAACCTCACGGCAACCTACTGGTGGGTAAGCCCCGCCGGCCAACGCGCCGACCGCGAGCCGCCTGCGCGCCTCGCGCAACTGCGGCCCGCGCTGGCTTGGCAACTGCGGCCCGGCAGCCGCCTGTGCCTCGTGGGCGGCCCCACCCTCAACCTCGCATCCGAAGCCCCGTCCCCGCCCGGCCGGGGCGGGCCAGGGCCACCCGACCGCAACCACCTGGGCCAGGGCCAGTGGCTGTGGCTCGACACCACCGACGGCCCCACCCGGCTGCGCCTGTGGCCGGGGGTGCAAGTGGGCCTGCGCTTCTAGGCAGCAACCGCACGTTGCCGCAACCGCCACGAATTGTTGCACCAAAAAAAAGTGCCCGGCGCGTAATCGCCGGGCACTTTGGTGGTTTGCTGCTGGCGCGGGCCGCTAGTTGCCGCCCGCCGCTTTGGTGGTCGTGGTGGCCACCGTTACGGACGTGATGCAGCCCAGTTCGGGGCTGGTGCTGGCGGCCTTGTGGCCGCCGCAGTTGCCCCGGCCGCCCTTGCCGGCAATGCCGACGGTGACTTGCTGGCCCGCCGTGGGCGCAAAATTGGCCCAGGTGCTGCCCGTGGGGGTCAGGACGGTGCCGTCGGCCAGTTGCAGGGCCAGGGTGCCGCCGGTGGCGCTCTGGTCAATCACGGTGGCGGCCGTGTCGCACACGCTGCCCGTAGGCGCGGCGTGTTCTTCCTTCTCGAAGCAGCCGGTGAGCAGGGTGCTGGTGCCCAGGCCCAGCAGGGCCAGGGCGGCGAACGTGCGTCCGCAGTTCAACAGGTTTTTCATGGGGTTGGGGTTTGGGGGGGTTGGGGGGTTAGA
>JANYFQ010000460.1 GCA_025362615.1 Hymenobacter sp.
TTTCAACCCGCACGACAGGCGGTGTTCAAACTCCTGCGGTCCGCGTAAGCACCCAATCTTCTGCATACGCGCGGGTTGAAAACCCGCGCTACCGACCTTTGCTGCCCATGCCTTCCGCCAACCTCCGCGTCCACGCCGCCCTCTTCTTCGTCGCCCTCATCTACGCCGCCAATTACTCGCTCTCGAAAGATGTGATGCCGCACTACCTCGGCCCGCTGGGCATTGTGGCGCTCCGCATCGCCGGGGCGCTGCTGTTTTTCAGCGTCGTCAAGTACGTCGTGGCCCCGCACGAGCGCATCACGGGCCGGGCCGACAACTGGCGCTCCGTGGCTTGCGGCGTATGCGGCATCGGGGTCAACCAACTGCTTTTCTTTTCGGGCCTCAACCTCACCTCGCCCATTTCGGCCTCGCTGCTGCAAACCGTGGCCCCGATTGTGGTGGTGCTGGCCTCGGTGTTTTTGCTGAACGAGAAACTTACCCGGCCGCGCATCCTGGGCATCGCGCTGGGCGCGGCGGGCGCGGCCACGCTCATCGTCAGCCGCCCCGAAAGCAGCGCGATTTATCCTCGCGCGCTGCTGGGCAACATTTTTATCTTGCTCAATGCCACGGTGTTCGGCCTGTACCTGGTGCTGGTGGCCCCGCTGATGCGGAAGTACAACGCCTTCACGGTGTTGGTGCGGATTTTCCTGGTCGGGGCCGTTATTGCGCTGCCCGTGGGTGCCCGGCAAGCCCTGGCGGCCGATTACGCCCACTTCCCGGCTTACATTTGGGCCGAAGTGGCCTACATGATTGTCTTCCTCACCATTCTTGCTTACCTGCTGAATAACTGGGCGTTGCGCCACGCCTCGCCCGCGCTGCTGGGCGCTTACATCTACATTCAGCCCGCGCTGGCCGCCGCCATCGCCGTGAGCCTGGGCAAAGACCACCTGAGCTGGGCCAAAGCAGGGCAGGGGCTGCTCATTTTTTCGGGCGTGTGGCTGGTGGGGCGGCGGGGCGCGGCGGCTGGTCAGGTCATTCCCTCAAACACGTCGGCCCATTCCAGCGCCAACCCCGGCAGCGTCAGCGACGGAATCGGCCCGGCTTCCTGATGAATGCCCGCCACTTCGTAGCGGCCCGCCGCGAGGTGGCACACAATCACCGCCCGCTCGCCGGGCGAAACCAACCAGTATTCGCGCACCCCAAATTGCGCGTAAAGCGCGAATTTCAGTTGCGTGTCCTGCAACAGTGAAACGGCCGAAACAACTTCGATTATCCAAGCGGGCGCACCCACGGCCCCGCGCTCGTCAAGCTGCCTTCGGTCAAGAAAAACGCACAAGTCGGGCTGCACCACGGTCGTTACGGCCGCGTCCGAAGCATCGGCCGTGTGCGGCAGCCGCACGTCGAAGGGCCGATGAAACACGCTGATTAGCTTGCCTTTGGCGTGGTTCGCCACCAAGCCCGTCAAGTTGCCTAGTACCCGTTGGTGCGCCGTCCAGGGCGTTGGCTTCGGCACGAATTGGCCCCGAAAAAGCTCCCCATATTCCGGAAACTCCCACGTCAGGTAGTCGGCGTAGTTGTAGGATTTGGTCAAATCCAACGCGGCGAGTTCGGTGATGGGGGCATGGGATTTGGCGATTTTGGTTGTGCGAGCCGGGCAGCGTCAGGGTGGCGCGAGTCGTTCTACGGCCAGTGGTCGGACGAAGCCCTTCGGGCGATTCGTCAGACCACTGGCCTACCGGCCCATGCCGGGGATTCCGCCTTGCATACCGCCCATCATTTTCGCCATCTGGGCCATGCCGCCTTTGGTCTGGGACATTTTGTTCATCGTCCGCATCATTTTTCGCATATCCTCGAACTGCTTCATCAGGGCGTTCACCTGCTGGATGTCGGTGCCCGAACCTTTGGCCAGGCGGCGCTTGCGCGAGCCGTTCATCAGGTCGGGGTTGGCGCGTTCGAGCTTGGTCATCGAGCGGATGATGGCCTCGACGGGCTTGAAGGCGTCGTCGTCAATCTCTACGTCCTTCATGGCCTTGCTCATGCCCGGTATCATGCCCATCAAATCCTTGATGTTGCCCATTTTCTTAATCTGGTCGAGCTGGCCGAGGAAGTCGTTGAAATCGAACTGGTTCTTGCGGATTTTCTTCTCGATGCGCTTGGCTTCGTCCTCGTCAAACTGCATCTGGGCGCGTTCGACCAGCGAAATCACGTCGCCCATGCCCAAAATCCGCTGGGCCATGCGGTCGGGGTAAAACAGGTCGAGGGCCTCCATCTTCTCGCCCGTCGAGATGAATTTGATGGGCTTTTCGACCACCGCCCGGATGCTCAGGGCGGCCCCGCCACGGGCGTCGCCGTCGAGCTTGGTGAGCACCACGCCGTCGAAATTGAGGCGGTCGTTGAAGGTTTTGGCCGTGTTCACGGCATCCTGCCCCGTCATGGCATCTACCACGAACAGGGTTTCGGCGGGGTTGATGGCGCGTTTGACGGCCTCGATTTCGGCCATCATCTGCTCGTCCACGGCCAGGCGGCCGGCGGTGTCCACGATGACAACTTTCTTGCCCGTGCGGCGGGCGTGCTCGATGGCGTTCTGGGCAATCTGGACCGGGTTTTTATTCTCGATTTCGGAATAAACCTCCACCCCAATCTGCTCGCCCAGCACTTGCAGTTGGTTGATGGCGGCGGGGCGGTACACGTCGCAGGCCACCAGCAGCACGCCGCGCCCTTGCTTCTTGAGCAGTGCGGCCAGCTTGCCCGAAAACGTGGTTTTGCCCGACCCTTGCAGGCCCGACAGCAAAATCACGGCCGGGTCGCCCTTCACCACGATGTCCTGCTTTTGGCCGCCCATCAGCTCCGTCAGCTCGTCGTACACGATTTTGACCATGAGCTGGCCAGGGGAGACGGCCGTGAGCACGTCGCGGCCCATCGCGGCCTCCTTGATTTTATCGGTTACATCCTTGGCAACCTTGTAGTTAACGTCGGCATCGACCAGCGCCCGGCGAATTTCCTTGATGGTGGCCGCGACGTTGATTTCGGAAATGCTGCCCTGGCCCTTGAGGGTTTTGATGGCCCGGTCGAGCTTGGTGGAGAGGTTATCGAACATTGACCACAGATTAAATGGATTTTAACGGATTTAACGGATTTTTTGGGGTTCGACCTACGCCTAAGAGGCGTGGCGTAGCTGTTCTTCCACGGCCCGCAGGCGGGCATCCAGCTCGGCGTTGGTGGGCTGCTGGGCCGCCTCGACGTGACTCAGGCGTAGTTGGTTCTCGTCGGTGGTTTCGGTAAGACTGCCTACCTGGTCGAAGGTATTGGCCAGGCGGCGGTTGGTTTCCTGGGC
>JANYFQ010000467.1 GCA_025362615.1 Hymenobacter sp.
TTTCAACCCCTGAGGTTTACCCAGCCGGGTCGGTCACCCGCCCGCTGGTGCGCTCTTACCGCACCTTTTCACCCTTACCGGAATGGAATGTTGAGTTTTAAATGTTGAGTTTTGAATTGAGAAAATTTAACCCAATATTCAACATTCAAAACTCAACATTCCATTCCGGCGGTTATTTTCTGTGGCACTGCTGTCCTGGCCCGGTTGGCCAGTCCTTCCCGTTAAGAAGCAAGGTGCCCTGTGTTGCCCGGACTTTCCTCCCCGCCCGCATTTGCAGCGGGCGCGGCGGTGAGGTGGCGCGTTGCCGCACAAAGGTACGCCAGGCCCCAACTTTGCGCCGCCGCTGGCCCGCAGCGCAGTGCTTGCTTTTCATCCGGCAGCAAGCGATGTATCATTATTCCTTCTTCATTCCTCATATTAAGCAAAGCGCCCATGCTTCTCGAACCCGGCCAATCCGCCCCCGATTTTTCTGCCTCCGACCAGTACGGCAATACCGTGACTTTAAGTGCCTTGCGCGGAAAAAAAGTAGCCCTCTACTTTTACCCGAAAGACGACACGCCCGGTTGCACCGCTCAGGCCTGCAACCTGCGCGACCACCAGGCCGAACTCACCGCCCACAACATCCAAGTCGTCGGGGTGAGCATCGACGGCGAAGCTTCGCACCAGAAATTTGCCCTCAAGTACGACCTGCCCTTCCCGCTGCTACCCGACCCTGACAAAACCATTGCCACGGCCTACGGCGTGTGGCAGGAGAAAAAAAACTACGGCAAAACCTACATGGGCATCGTGCGGACCACGTTTTTGATTGACGAAAACGGCCTCATCGAGCGCATCATCAAGCGCCCCGATACCAAGGAACACGCCGCGCAGTTGCTGAAATAAAGGTATCCTTCAACCGTTCCGTCGCCCCAGTTCACACATACAATCTGCGAAATCAAAAAAATCTGCGCTAATCTGCGATTTATCTTTGACCCCAATCTGCTCTTCCCTTTTTCGTTTATGGCCGCTCCCGTCCACCTCAGCACCCCACAACTCCAACAAATGGCCGCCCAAGTGCGCCGCGACATCGTGCGCATGGTTCACGCCGTAAATTCGGGTCACCCCGGCGGCTCGCTCGGCTGCACCGACTTACTGGTGGCTCTTTACTTTAGGGTGATGCAGCACACGCCCCAGCCCTTTAGTATGGACGGCGGCGGCGAAGACTTGTTTTTTCTCTCCAACGGCCACATTTCGCCGGTGTTCTACTCGGTACTGGCGCGTTCGGGTTACTTTGAAGTCAGCGAGTTGGCCACGTTTCGCAAGCTCAATTCGCGCTTGCAGGGCCACCCCACCACCCACGAGCATTTGCCGGGCATCCGCATTGCTTCCGGCTCGCTGGGCCAGGGCCTGAGCGTGGCTTGCGGAGCTGCCCAGGCCAAAAAAATGAACGCCGACGACCGCCGCGTTTTCGTGCTCATGGGCGACGGCGAGTTGGAAGAAGGCCAGAACTGGGAGGCTATTCTCTACGCCGCTCACCACAAAATTGATAATCTCATCGGAATTGTAGACCTTAACGGCCAGCAAATTGACGGCTCCACGGCCGAAGTTGGTGGCCTCGGCAACCTGCGGGCCAAATTCGAAGCATTTGGCTGGCACGTTGTGGAGGGCGACGGTAATAATTTCGACACCTTGCTGCCGCTGCTCGATGCAGCCATTGCTGCTTCGGGCCAGGGCCGACCCGTAATGTTTCTGATGGACACCCAAATGGGTTTCGGTGTCGATTTTATGATGGGCTCGCACAAGTGGCACGGCGTGGCCCCGAACGACGCGCAACTCGAAACAGCTTTGCAGCAGTTGCTGGTGCAAGAAGCGTCGGATTATTAATCACTGATTTTTAGGCTGATTTAAAATGATTTCGCTGGTTATTTTGCTGGCAAATTCATTTTAATTTGGGCGGATTTTTAACTGTTTTTTTGGGTTTGTGAAATTTAATTTATTTTGCTGATGAAATTTCACGGACTGATTTTGCTGGTTGTTTTAATTAGTTTTTCGGTAAATACCCGCGCCCAAAACGCGCCGGTGGAGAAGCCGAAAGTCACCCGCATTTTATTTTTGCTTGATGCTTCCGGCTCGATGATGGCGCCGTGGGAAGGGCAGCCGCGCTGGACGGTGGCGAAGCGGATGTTGAGCAAAATGGTGGATTCGCTCAACACTTACCCTAACCTGGAGTTGGGCCTGCGCGTGTACGGCCATCAGCACGACAACTCGGAGAAAAACTGCGAAGATTCGCGCCTCGAAGTGCCGTTTGCGCCCCGTAATGCGAAGGCTATCAAGGACAAACTCGTCAGCCTCAAGGCGCAGGGCAACACCCCCATCACGTATTCGCTGATGGCCTCGGCGGATGACTTTCCGACCGATAAAGCCTCGCGTAACGTGCTGCTGCTCGTCACCGACGGCCTCGAATCCTGCAACGCCGACCCTTGCGCGGCTTCGCTGGCTTTGCAGCGCAAGCACGTCTTTCTCAAGCCCTTCGTCATCGGAATTGGTGCCGAAAAGGACTTCGGTAAGCAGCTCGAATGCCTGGGCCAGTACTACAACGCTGCCGAGGTAAAAACCTTCCGTACAGTAATGAATGACGTGATTGCCAAGACATTGAGCAAGACGACTGTTGCCATCAATCTCACCGACGAAACCGGCCGCGCCGTCGAAAGCAACGTGAACATGACGTTCATCAACAACGTCACCGACCAGCCCGAATACAACTATGTGCATTACCGCGATGCCCAGGGCAAAGCCGACGTACTCGACATTGACGCCTTGCAAAGTTATGATTTGGAGATAAACACTGTGCCGCCGGTGCGGCAGCGTAACCTGCCCATCAAGCCCGGCACGGCGAACGTCCTCAACTTCAAAACGCCGCAGGGCACGCTGTGGCTGCAAAATCCGCAGCTCATGCCCAATCCTTACGGCGTGGTGGGCGCGGTGGTCCGCAACGCGGCGGGCACGGTGGTGTCGTTGCCCTTTGGCAGCCGGCAGAAGCTGCTGGCGGGCACCTACGAGGTCGAAACCTTGACGCTGCCCCGCACCGTGCGCCGCATCAGCGTCAAGCAAGGGCAGGAGGTGGCTGTCACTTACGCTTCGCCCGGCACCCTCAATATCACCTCCGATTTGAAGGGCTACGGCTCCCTCTACCGCCTCAACGACGACGAGTCGCAGACCTGGATTTACGCCCTGCCCGACGGTGGCAGCAGCAAAATAAACCTGCCCATGCAGCCGGGCGCGTACCGCTTGGTATATCGCAGCAAAAATGCTAACGGCAGTAAATTTACTGATGTGCGAAATTTTAGTATTCGCAGCGGGCAAACGAGTTCAGTGGCGATTTTTGGGAAGTAAGTTATTAGTCGGGGAGGGCGGTTAAAACTCCCCTCCTCAGACGAGGAGGGGACGTTTCAGCGAAGCTGAAACTGGGGTGGTTGAAAATCCCAGAACGACTCGCGAAAAGAAAGCAAATCGCACATCTCCAACTAAATGCCGCAACTCCCTAACCTTCCGCATAAAACCAATCACCTCCGCGCCCTCCGCAATACGCTTACACCCGCCGAAGCTGTACTCTGGACCCAACTAAAAAACGCCCAATTATAAAAACCGAAAATTTCGCCGCCAGCATAGCGTGGGCGAATACATCTTGGATTTTTATTGCCCTGCGGAAAAAATAGCCATTGAATTAGACGGGACCGGACATTTTGATGCAATTGGTGAGGCTCACGATGCAGCACGAACAGCTTATTTATCGCAATTCGGCATTGTGGTTCTGCGGTTTGAGAATAAATCAGTCTGGTCGGCGCTGGATGGGATTTTATTTGAAATACAGCGTCACTTCAAGCAGTGAAGGCTTGTTTGGTAAATGTTCAACGTCAGTCACGCGAGTCGTTCAACGGCCTCAACCACCCCAGTTTCGGCTGCGCCGAAACGTCCCCTCCTCGTCTGAGGAGGGGAGTTTTTTCGTCCTCTCTCCATCCATGAAAGATTTCCCTTACACCGAATCAAAAGATACCCGCTCCGGCTTTGGCGCGGGCCTGCACCAACTGGGCAAAACTCATCCTAACGTGGTGGCACTGTGCGCTGACCTTACTGGCTCGCTTAAAATGGATGCCTTTAAAAAGGACTTCCCGGAGCGGTTTTTTCAAGTGGGCATTGCCGAGGCCAACATGATGGGCGTGGCGGCGGGCATGACCATTGGCGGCAAAATTCCGTTCACGGGCACGTTTGCTAATTTTAGTACCGGGCGGGTGTACGACCAGATTCGGCAGAGCATTGCGTACTCGGGCAAAAACGTGAAAATCTGCGCCTCGCACGCCGGCCTTACGCTGGGCGAGGACGGGGCCACGCACCAGATTCTGGAAGACCTGGGGATGATGAAAATGCTGCCCGGCATGGCCGTCATCAATCCCTGCGATTACAACCAGACCAAAGCCGCCACCATCGCCATCGCCGACCACGAAGGACCGGTGTACCTGCGTTTTGGCCGCCCGGTAGTGCCCAATTTCACGCCTGCCGACCAGCACTTTGTCATCGGCGAAGCGGTGTTGCTCAATGAGGGTACTGACGTGAGCATTTTTGCCACCGGCCACTTGGTGTGGAAAGCTATTTTGGCGGGCAAGATGTTGGCCGATAAAGGCATCAACGCCGAAATTATCAACATTCACACCATCAAGCCGTTGGATGCGGCGGCTATTTTGGCTTCGGCCCGCAAAACGGGCTGCGTCGTCACGGCCGAGGAGCACCAGATGAACGGCGGCCTCGGCGACAGCATTGCTCAACTCCTGGCCCGGCACGAGCCGCTACCGCTCGAAATGGTGGCCGTGGACGACAGCTTCGGCGAAAGCGCCACCCCCGACGAGCTGATGGAAAAGTACGGCCTGACGGAAGCGGCCATTGTGAGCGCCGTGGAAAAAGCAATGGCCCGGCGCCGCTGATGCCGGACCAAACCCCGCCCGCCGCCCGGCTCAACGACCCCGATATCCGTCGGCTGCTTTACCCGCAATTAATTGGGGGCGTGTGGATTGACGAGCTGCCCACCGGCGGCACCCGCGCCGATGTCGTCCACATCACCGCTGATTTCATGCACGGCTACGAGCTGAAAGGCGACGGCGACACGCTGCTGCGGGTGGCCCGGCAGTTGCCCTATTATGGCCGGGCTTTCGATTTCGTGACCTTCGTAGTAACCGAAAAGCACGTAGCGGCGCTGCTGCCGCTGCTGCCCGCCTGGGTAGGGGTGCAGCAATCTGGCCCGGCCGGGCTGCTGCCCGTGCGCCCGGCCTGCTACAACGCCACCGTGGAGCGGTCCGCCGTGGCGGCGTTGCTACGACTCGATGAAATTCAGCAGTTTATGTTGGCCCGTGGGCTGGCTGGGGCCAGCACCTTGCGCCGCCGCGAGGTGCTCAACTACCTGCGCTACGCCGATGGGGTGCCCCTGGCCAGCTTGGCCCATTACGTGCGCCAACGCCTGACGGCCCGCCTCGAAGAGCGCCTGCTGGCCCGCGCCGAGCGCAAAACCGAGCGCGACCGCCTGGCCGGACTACGGGCCAAAATCAAAGCCCGACGCGCTAAAACCGGCAAAAAACCTGGCCCGAAAAAGGACAAAAAAGCCGCTAAAAAAACTAGCTCCAAGCCTTCCCGTCAGCCAGACTAAAACGTGGTAGCTTCCGGTAATTTTCTCAATTCCTGCGCGGCCCGGGCACCACGGTAAAGCAGGACGCTAATGAAGATGCGCAGGAAAATGCCGCCTACGCCGCCCTTGCCGCCGGCTTGCGCCAGGGCCACGAGCGAAAACACCCACTCGGCCACGTAAAGCCCCAAAGCCAGGTAAAACGCCAGGGCCGACCGGCGCGAGTAGCCCCACCAGCCCAGGCCCAGAAAAATAAGGCCCTCGACGACGCTCGACCAGCCGATGCCCAAATCGCGCAGCACGGTGTAGCTCATCAACTCGGCCACTGCGCCCGCCACGATGCTGATGAGGCCCACGAAAAGCAAGGCGTACCAGGCTTTTTTGATGCGTTCGAGCGGGTGGGTGGCGCTGCCGGCCAGGGGTTTCTCTTCGAGCAGCACCTCCAAGTCCTGGGTGCCGAGGCCGGATTTTACGCTAATGGAGAGCGGCCGACCGTCGGGCAGCACGTAATGCAGGCCGCCCTTATTGACCGTGCCCTCGGCGATGGGCGTGAGCGGAATGCCTTGATAATTAGCGGTAAAATTGCGAAAAAACATTCCCCATTCGAGGTGCAGAGGCTGGGTTTTGGCTTCGTCGAGGTAGAGGGTTTTGCTGGGCATGAGGGGCGAAAAGTGTAGCCCCAACATACGGGAAACCGGCCCGAAACGTCGCGCCGGGCCGCAACTTTGCGGCGGCTCGTTAAACCCAACGGCGCGGGTGGCTTCCAAGCAGCCCTTCGCCGCCCCATCGTTTGGAAGACCACGAAATCCTTGCTAAGTTTCTTGACCCGGCCAGCCGCAACCTGGCCTTCAACCAACTCGTGCGTAAGTACCAAAGCAAGGTTTATTGGCACGTCCGCAAGATGGTGGTGGACCACGACGATGCCGACGACCTCACCCAGGACGTGTTTATCAAGGTGTGGAAGCACCTCGAAAATTTCCGGCAGGATGCCCAGTTATTCACCTGGATTTACCGCATCGCCACCAACGAATGCCTGAGTTTTTTGGGCAGTAAGCGCCGTAAATTCCTGCTGCCGCTGACGGACGTGGGGGCCGAACTGGCCAGTAAAATAGAGGCGGACACCGACCTGGCGGGCGACGAAATTGAATTGAAATTGCAAAAAGCAATTTTGCAATTGCCTGATAAACAGCGACTTGTGTTTAACCTGCGCTACTACGACGAAATGCCCTACGAGCAAATGGCGGAAGTAACCGGCACTAGCGTCGGGGCCTTAAAAGCCAGCTACCACCACGCCGTTAAAAAGGTAGAATCTTACGTGACCCGGGCCACGTAGCGCACGGCCCAGGCAACAAATAGTTGGCGCTGCCCTTAAACGCGGCCCCCGGTTTTTCCTCCAAACGCCATGAATACGCCTTTCCGCCTCGACCAGCACCCGCGCCGGCCCCAGCCGCTGACGGCCCCGCCGGCGGGGTATTTCGACAAATTGCCCACCCGCGTCATGGACCGCCTGCCCCGCACAGCGGCCGAGCCAACCGGGGCGGCATTTGGCTGGCAGTGGTGGCAGAACTTGTCGGGAGCCTTTCGCACTTCAATGGCAGCTTCGGTCTTGATAATCAGTTTTGTAGCGGCCTTTTGGCTCTTGGGCCGCCCCGCTGCCCCAGCCGCCACGGCCAGCCTCGACAGCGTACCCGAGCAGGAGTTGGTCGGCTACCTGCTCAACAGCGGCGCGGCCGTTGAAGCGAGCGATTTAGCCGTATTAACTGCTGCCCACCCGGCCCTGACGCAAGGTTTTATGCGCCCCTCGGCGGCCGAAATTGACGCAGCGCTCGATGCGCAACCGCTAGAAGAGCTACAGTATTTCTAATTTTTTCCTTGCGTTTTCGTCTTTCACTTTTTGTTTTTCAATCCCACAATGTCAACGCTATTTAACAAATACTTTCGGCGCTTGCCTACTTGGCAAACGCTCCTAATTGGGGCTGGTTTAGTGTTAGCCAGTTCCTCGGTCCATGCTCAGGCGCAAGGTGAACGTGGTGGGTTCGGGGGCCGCAAGGCCGAACGTCTCGGCCAGCTCGAAAACGCCAAAATTGCTTTCATTTCCTCCCGCGTGTCGCTCACGCAGGAGCAAGCGCAGCGCTTCTGGCCCCTCTACAACGAATTTTCGGCCAAGCGCCGCGAGCTTAACCGCAACGGCCGCTTGCTCCGCCGCGACATCACCGGCGCGGAAACCGACCAGCAAATCCGCGACAATATGCAGCAGTCTTTCGCGGCCCGCCAGCAGGAATTAAACCTCGAAAAAGATTATTTCGAGAAATTTCAGAAAGTCATCACCCTACGCCAAGTGGCGCAGCTACTCAATGCCGAGCGCGATTTCACGAAGGAAGTCATCAAGCGCGTAGCTGGCCGGACCGCAGGAATGACCACAGATTAAACTGATTTTAACGGATTGAACGGATTTCTGGGGTGCCGCGCTCAGGTTAGTGGTAGCTTTAGGCCGGAATCAGACGCAAAAAGAGTCGCCGTTGGTGGCTTTTTTTGCGTCTGGTTGTTTCAAGACTCGACTACCGCCGCCCGGAAACACACCGTAAATGCACAAGAAACAGCACCTCAAAAACACGCCGTAATTGTGCAATATGCGGCCGCCCGAAAACACGCCGTAATTGCATGAGAAACGGCGCCCCAAAAATCCGTTCAATCCGTTAAAATCTGTTCAATCTGTGGTCCTCACCCCTCGCCAGCTTTTTCTTCGTCACCAGGCCCAAACCTCCGATTTTCCACTCCTTCTTGAAATCGAGCGGGCCGAAGGTGTATTTATGTACACCCCCGAAGGCCGCGCCGTGCTCGACCTCATTGCGGGGATTGGCGTGAGCAATGTGGGGCACCGGCACCCGCAGGTGCTGGCCGCCATTCGCGAACAGCTCGATAAGTATCTGCATCTCATGGTGTACGGCGAGTTGGTGCAGGCCGTGCCCGCCCGGCTGGCCCAGGCAATTTGCCAGACATTGCCGCCGCAACTCGACAGCGTTTTCTTCACCAACTCCGGCACCGAGGCCATCGAAGGAGCTTTGAAACTGGCCAAGCGCCACACCGGCCGCCGCGAATTGGTTTCGTTTCTTGATGCCTATCACGGCTCTACTCACGGCGCACTGTCAATCACTGGTTCTGAGAGTTTTAAAAACAGCTACCGCCCGCTGCTGCCCGACGTGCGCCACCTGCGCCGGGGCGAGTACGCCGACTTGGCCCACATCACCGAGCGCACGGCCGCCGTGGTCATCGAAACTGTGGCCGGCGAGGCGGGGGTGCGCGTGGTTAAAGTAGCTTACCTGCAAGCACTTCGTGCCCGCTGTACCGAAGTGGGCGCGTTGCTGATTCTCGACGAAATTCAGTGCGGCTACGGGCGCACCGGCACCCTCTGGGCCTTCGAGCAATACGCCATCGAACCCGACATCCTGGTCTGCGCCAAGGGTATGGGCGGCGGAATGCCCATCGGGGCCTTCATCGCGCCGCAGGCCATCATGGACGGTTTCAAAACCAACCCCATTCTGGGGCATTGCACTACCTTCGGCGGCCACCCGGTGAGCTGCGCGGCCGCCCTGGCTACATTGCAAGTTATTCAGAATGAACGGTTAGCGCAGGGCGTAATGGCGAAGGCCGGGCGGTTTCGGGCAGGGTTGCGGCATCCGGCTATTCGCGAAATTCGCAGTTTTGGGCTGTTGATGGCGGTCGAGTTTGAGTCGTTTGCAGTGCTGAAACCCATCATCGACTACGCCCTCGAACACGAAAGCATCCTGACCGATTGGTTTTTATTTTGCGACAATTCGCTACGGATTGCGCCTCCCCTCACCATCGCCAACGAAGAAATTGACGCGGCCTGCGCCGGCCTTTTGCGGGCCATCACGGCCGTAGTCGGGTAGGGACGGAGGCCGAAAGGACGTACCTTTGCCGCGCCCCTCACTGCTTTTTGCCACGCTCCCAATGGGTTCTGCCCACATTACGCTTCACGACAAAAAATTTCGCCTGTACCTGCCGGCCAACGAGTTGGTAGGGGTCGTGGAGGAGTTGGCGGCTCGTCTCAACCGCGATTACACCGACCGGAAACCGCTGTTTGTAGTGGTGCTGACGGGCGCGTTCATGTTCGCGTCTGACCTGCTCAAACGCATTACCGTGCCCTGCGAAATTGTGTTTATTCGCGTGGCCTCGTACCACGGCACCGGCAGTACGGGCGTGGTGCAGGAAATTATGGGGCTGCGCGAAGAAGTGGCTGGCCGCCATCTTATTGTAGTCGAAGACATTGTGGATACCGGCACCACCATGCACCACCTGCTGCCCACGCTGCGGGCCAAAGGTCCGGCCTCGGTGGAGGTGGCGACGCTGTTTTTCAAGCCCGACTGCCTGCGCCACGAACTGACACTGGCTTACGTGGCCAAACAGATTCCCAACGACTTTGTGGTGGGCTATGGGCTTGACTATGACGGCCTGGGCCGCAACCTGCCCGACGTGTACGTAGCCGTGTAGCACTCATTTGGTAACTTCTACTTAACTTGCCGGGGCCCATCGCGGCTCCTGTTTGCTCATCACCGTTTTTTGTTCATGCTCAACATTGTCCTCTTTGGCCCGCCGGGTGCTGGCAAAGGCACTCAAAGCCAGAAGCTCATCACGCACTACAACCTCGTCCATCTGAGTACCGGCGACTTACTGCGGGCGCAAATCGCGCAGGGCACCGAGCTGGGCCTCACCGCCAAAAAGCTAATGGACGAGGGCTTGCTGGTGCCCGATTCGGTCGTTATCGGCATGATTGACAGCGCGCTGAGCACTAATCCCACCGCGTCAGGCTTTATCTTCGATGGCTTTCCGCGCACCGTGGCCCAGGCCCAAAGCCTTGATGACCTGTTGGCCCGGCACGAAGCCACCATCGGCTGCATGATTGCCCTCGAAGTAGTGGAGGAAGAGTTGGTGGCACGCTTGCTGGAGCGCGGCAAAACCAGCAACCGCCCGGACGACCAGAACGAGGAAAAAATCCGCCGTCGCGTCCACGTTTACAACACCGAAACGGCCCAGGTAGCGAGCTATTATGCGGCGCAAAATAAATTTCATTCGCTCAATGGAATTGGTGAAATTGACGAGATTTTTGAGCAAATCACCCAATTAATTGATAAGGCCTGCTGAGGGTTGAGTTCAGCGTTAAAAGTTATGAGTTATGAGTTTCGGGCGCAAGCTCTAAATTCGTAACTCATTTTCTTTCAAAGACCTGTGATTGTAAAAGCGCTCGATACGTCAATTGTTTTCTTCTTTTCGTGTTGAAAAATAAACGCAAACCCGATTATCAACCCGAATCAAACGCCCAATTCGTAACTCGTAATTTATAATTTCTAATTAAAAAATGGCTTCCAATAACTTCATCGACTACGTTAAATTGATTTGCCGTTCGGGCAAGGGCGGGGCGGGCTCGCGGCATTATTTCCGGGCCAAGGGCCTGCCCAACGGCGGCCCCGATGGCGGCGACGGTGGGCGCGGCGGCCACATCATCCTCGAAGGTAACTCGCAGCTCTGGACGCTGCTGCACTTGCAGTACCAGAAGCACGTATTTGCCAAGCCCGGCGAGGGCGGGGGCGAGAACATGAAAAGCGGGGCGCAAGGCGCTGATATTGTGCTGCAAGTACCGCTCGGCACCATTGCCCGCGAGGTAGAATCGGGCGAGCAGCGCCTCGAAATCACCGAGCACGGGCAGCGGCTCGTGCTCACGGCGGGCGGGCGCGGCGGCTGGGGCAACGACCACTTCAAGTCGGCCACCAACCAAGCCCCCGACTACGCCCAACCCGGCGAAGAAGGCATTGAGGAACAGATTGTACTGGAATTGAAGCTGCTGGCCGACGTGGGCCTGGTGGGCTTCCCGAACGCGGGTAAGAGCACGCTGCTGTCGGTGGTATCGGCGGCGCGGCCCAAAATTGCCGATTACGCCTTCACTACCCTGGTACCCAACCTAGGCGTGGTGGCGTACCGTGATTACCAGTCGTTTGTGATGGCCGATATTCCGGGCATCATCGAAGGGGCCGCCGAAGGCAAGGGTCTGGGCACCCGTTTCCTGCGCCACATCGAGCGCAACTCCATGCTGCTCTTTATGATAAGCTGCGACTCGCCCGACATTGTGGCCGAGTACCAGGTGCTGCTCGGCGAGCTGGAACAGTTTAACCCCGAGTTACTCGACAAAACGCGCCTGCTGGCCATCACCAAAGCCGATATGATGGACGAGGAACTGGAAAGGGAGATGAAAGCGTCGCTAAAAGAGGCGAATTTGCCGCCCACGGTTTTTATTTCAAGCGTGACGAATAAGAACGTGCAGCAACTGAAGGATATGATTTGGAAGGCGTTGCATGCGCAAGCGCTACCTTCCGAGGAACGCCCAGCCGATGCTTAGTCCGGCTGTCGGCGAGGCTACAAGCAAGACGGTTATATTTTTTAAGCTTGCTCTTGGTTCAGAAGTATTTGAGTTGCGGCTGTCATGGATTTGTGAAGTAGTTTGCAGAGACAACCACAGCAAGTGTAATGAAAACTACTGCATACCAAGAACGTATGTCTCGGAAAGTCACTAAGCAAAAAGCCGCCGCGAGCGGCAGATAGGTTGCGAGTGCCTGTTGTAGAGCGTCGGCAGCATACGAGTTAGAAGTAGCGTAGTTACTGCCTCCTTCACTCATCATGACTTCCGCCCCAAATTGGTAGCTTCTGATGTTTTGTTCATCAGCCAATACGCTGACCGAGAACCACTCCCATAAAAGCCCGAAAAACATAACTGTAAAAAACAGACTCGCCAGCAACAGGTAAGGGTTAGGCTCTGGCGGCGAAATGCGGGCGGGGTTCATGGGACGAAAGTAACTGTTTTTTGAGCACATAAATCGCTGTTCCGTGCCAAACTGTCACCACCAATCCATTTGGCCCACTCCTTGCGCCCGCGCCCTTGCCCAACGGCAAATCCCGTGAAAAACCCTTTCCGACGAATATTCTCCACGATGGCTGACGAAACTAACGTCCCGCAAGACGACAACCTGACCGCCGACCCGGCCCACACGGCCGGCGAAATGGCCGATACCAACGGCGAAGCCACCCCGGCCGGGGCCGATGCGCCCGCCGCCGGTGCCCCGCACCTGGAAGCCAGCCGCACCGATAGTGAGCTGGCCGAACTTAAAGACAAATACTTGCGCCTGGCCGCTGAGTTTGAAAACTACAAGCGCCGCACCACCAAGGAGCGCATGGAACTGTTCAAAACCGCCAACCAGGAGTTGATGACGGCCCTGCTGCCCGTGCTCGACGACTTTGACCGGGCCCGGCAGCACACCGAAGGCACCGACGATGCCACCGCCCTGCGCCACGCCCTCGACATCACCCACGCCAAGCTCACCAAAACCTTGCAGCAGAAAGGCTTGGTTGCGATGGAAACCAGGGGCGGCGACTTCGACGCGGAGTTGCACGAGGCCATTACCCAGATTCCGGCCCCGAGCGCGGACTTGCAGGGCAAGGTGGTGGACGAGGTGGAGAAGGGCTACTATTTGGGCGACAAGGTAATTCGCCACGCCAAAGTGGTGTTGGGCGCGTAACGTGGGTTTTCCAACCCGCGAGACAGGAGTTTAACGCGGGTTTTCGGCCCGCGAAATATTAAATAATAATTACTACGGCGCGGGTATGGCCCGCGCATCACACGCGCGGGTTGAAAACCGCGCTATCCTATATGGCAACGAAGCGCGATTATTACGAAGTATTGGGCGTGGCGAAAAATGCGGAGGGCGACGTTATCAAGTCGGCTTACCGCAAGATGGCCATTAAGCACCACCCCGACAAAAACCCCGACGACCCCACGGCCGAGGACAAGTTTAAGGAGGCGGCTGAGGCTTACGAAGTGCTGAGCAACGCCGACAAGCGGGCACGTTACGACCGGTTTGGCCACCAAGGCGGTGGTGGGGGCGGGGCTGGCCCCAACATGGAGGACATCTTCTCGCAGTTCGGCGATATTTTTGGCGGGCAGGGCGGCGGTTTCGACGGCTTCTTTGGTGGGCGGCAGGGTGGCGGGCAGCGGGCGCGCAAGGGCTCGAACCTGCGCATTAAGTTGAAGCTGGATTTGGAGGAAATTGCCAACGGCGTCGAGAAAAAGATTAAGGTGAAGCGCTACGTGGCCTGCCCGCCGTGTAGCGGCACCGGGGCCAAAAACGGCACCGACCTTAAAACCTGCGCCACCTGCCAGGGCCAGGGCCAGGTGAAGCGGGTGGTGAACACTATGCTGGGCCAAATGGTGAGCAGCAGCACCTGCCCCACTTGCCACGGCGAGGGCAAAACCATCACCGCTACGTGCGACGTGTGCAAGGGCGAGGGCCGGCAGCTGCACGAGGAAGTCATTCCCATCAACATTCCGGCGGGCGTGGCCAACGATATGCAGCTCAGCATGGGCGGCAAGGGCAACTATCCGGAGCGCGGCGGTGTGCCCGGCGACCTGCTGATTCAGATTGAGGAAGAGCCGCACGAGTTTTTGAAGCGCGACGGCAACAACGTCATGTTTGAGCAGTACATCTCGTTTGTGGATGCGGCGCTGGGCGCGAGCCTGGAGGTGCCCACCATTGAGGGCAAGGTGAAAATAAAGGTGGAGCCGGGCACGCAGGCCGGTAAAATTTTGCGCCTGCGCGGCAAGGGC